>JBJSYW010000469.1:0-16170 GCA_046089985.1 Chloroflexota bacterium | reverse complement strand
CAAAGGGAAGCGGGCCGCAGGCGGTAGAGCCGGCGGCGCGACGGCCGACCCGTGCGTGCCCGGGGCCGCGCTGACCTCCACGGTGCGGCTGCTGTTCGGGCAGGGCCAATTTTCCGGCGCCGGGTTGAGCGCGGCGGCCTGCGCCCTCAGCCCGCGCTACCGCCTGCCGGCGGTGCTGCCCGGCATCGCCGGCGATATGCAGCGCCCGGGGATGGCCAACCGCCAGCGTATGGGTCTGAACCTGGAGCTGGCCGAGAACTGGGGGCTGGACCTGGAGAGCCCGGAAGACGGGTTGACGCTGCTGACGCAGGGGGCATTTGCCCACCCGCGCACCCTGGGGCTGACGCTGCGCCTGCTGGACGCGTTCGCATGGTGGGACCGCCCGGAGTTTGCGGCCTTCGCCCGCCGGCGGCTGCAGTTGAAAGTGCTCAAGGCGCTGGGGCTGCTGCCGCGCCTGGCCGAGCGGCTGGGGCGCGACCTGGGGCGGCGCGCCCGGCCGGAAGCCAACCTGTATACCTACCGCACGGCCGACTACCTGCTTTCCACCGCCCAGGATTACCGCCCGGGGGCGGGCGGTGACCGACAGCGCATCTGGCAGGCAGTGCTCGGCCCGGACGCGGTGTGCTTCACCACCCACCCGGCCCGCCTGGACGGCCCGCCGCCCAACGCCTGGGGCGGCACGGGGCAGCTGCCGCGCGCCGCGCAGGTGGGCAGCGTGACGATCGTGGTCTACAACCTCCAGCCGCTCAGCCAGCACTGCGGGCCGGCGGGGCTGGACTTCACCCACGCCTGGCTGCCGCAGGAGCGCTTCGACGAGCTGGTCGAGCAGCAGGGCTGGGTGTTTGCCCGCAAAGGGCAGGGCTACCTGGCGCTGCGCTCGATGCAGCCGGCGGTGTGGCAGCCAGCCGAGCCGGGCGCTGCGCCGCGCGAACTGGCCGCCGCCGGAGCGCAGAACATCTGGATCTGCGAACTGGGCCGGCAGGCCGGGGCGGGTGAGTTTGCCCGCTTCGTCGAGCAGATCGCCGCCGCGCGCCTCGCCTGGGACGCGCTGCGGGTGAGCTACCATTCGCCGTCGCAGGGGCGGCTGGAGTTCGGCTGGAGCGGACCGCTGCTGCAGGACGGTCGGCAGCTGCCGCTTTCGGATTACCCGCGCTACCTGAACCCATACGTGCAGAGCAGCTTCCCCACCGGCGGGCTGACGGCGCGCCACGCCGGGCAGACGCTGGCGCTGAACTGGCGCCAGGGGCTGCGGGAGGCCTCGGCATACGCCTGAAGCGCCGCCCACCCCTGCCGCGGCAGCCAGCGGCAGCCAGCGGCAGCCAGCGGCAGCCGGCGGCAGCCGGGGGCAGCCGGGGGCAGCCGGGGGCAGCCGGGGGCAGCCGGGGGCAGCCGGGGGCAGGCAGGCGGCGCGGCAGTGGTACAATGGGCGGCATGAAAAGCGGCAAGCAGGTGATGATCGAGCTGAAAAGCCTGGCCTACGGCGGCGACGCGGTGGGCCGGCTGCCCGACGGGCGGGCGGCGTTTGTGCCGCTGGCCCTGCCGGGGGAGACGGTGCTGGCGGATGTGGTGGAAGAGCGGCGCGGCTTTGCACGCCTGGCGCTGGTGGAGGTGCTGCAGCCCTCGCCGCAGCGCGTCCAGCCGCGCTGCCGGCATTTTGGCGATTGCGGCGGGTGCCACTACCAGCACCTGCCCTACCCCGACCAGCTGGCGGCCAAGAGCGCGATCCTGCGCGACCAGCTCGCGCGCATCGCCGGGATCGCCGAGCCGCCGCTGCAGCCGATCGTGGCCTCGCCCGAGCCGTACTATTACCGCAACCACGTACAGTTCCACCTGGACGAGCAGGGCCGGTTGGGCTATCACCGCCTGCGCTCGAACGCCACGCTGGCGATCCAGGAGTGTCACCTGCCGGAGGCGGCGCTGAATGGGCTGTGGCCGCAGCTGGATTTTGAAGCGCTGCCCGAGCTGGAGCGGATTGGGCTGCGGCTGGGCGCCGGCGACGAAGTGCTGTTGACGCTGGAGAGCCAGGCGCTGGAAGCGCCGGAGTTGAGCGTGGAAGACCTGCCGCTGTCGGTGGTGCACCTCAGCCCGGCTGGAGCGCTGGTGATGGCGGGCAGCCCGGCGCTGGTGATCGAAGTGCTGGGGCGGCCGTTTCGCGTTTCGGCGGGAGCGTTCTTCCAGGTCAACACGCCGATGGCTGAGGCGATGGTGGAACACCTGCTGGAGCACCTGCCGCGTTTTGCCACACTTGGCCCGCAAACCACGCTGCTGGACGTATACTGCGGGGTGGGGCTGTTTTCGGCCTTCCTGGCGTCGCGGGTGGGCCGGCTGATCGGGGTGGAAGTCTCGCCGGCGGCGTGCGAGGACTTTGCCGTGAACCTGGATGAGTTCGACAACGTGGCGCTGTACGAAGCGCCGGCCGAGATGGCGCTGCCGGCGCTGCCGGCCCGCCCGGCAGGAGCCGAGCCGTCGGTGGTGCTGGTGGACCCGCCGCGCGAAGGGTTGGACCGGCGGGCGCTGGATGCGATCGTGGGTCTGGAGCCGGCTGTGATCGCGTATGTCTCGTGCGACCCGGCTACGCTGGCGCGCGATGCGGCCCGCCTGGCAGCCCAGGGCTACCGGCTGGCGCAGGTCACGCCGTTTGATTTATTCCCCCAGACCTACCATATCGAGAGCATCAGCTTCTTCAAAAAAGCCTGAATAACTTGACTTCTCCTGTTCGCGGGGATATAATGTAGAACAGATGTTCTCTAGCCCGATTCAGGCAGAGAACCGGAACAGGTGAAGCATGACACTTTTCAATGATTCGCTATCGGCGCGTTTGAAAGCCGCGGTAGAGCAGATCCGGCCTCAGTGGACGGCGGCGCGGCTGGGCATCTCGACGTTGGGCCGCCGGCAGGCGGCGCGCCCGCCGGCCGGTGAGTTTGCCGCGGGCGGCAGCCCGGCGGGCGGCGATCCGGCGGAGAGCGAGCCGTACCCCTGGCCGCCCACGCTGAACGAACTGATGTCGCCCATCGAGCTGCTGCCCGAGCAGTCGCTCACGCTGGGGGCCTGCGACGACGGGCTGCCGTTCCTGCTCGACCTGGCCAACCCGGCCCCGGGGGCGCTGTTGATCTGCGGCGAGGCGGGCAGCGCCGCCAGCGCGCTGCTGCGCACGCTGGCCGGCTCGCTGGTGCGGCAGAACTCGCCCCAGGATGTGACGCTGAGCATCGTAACCGCCGATCCAGACGCCTACCTGGACCTGCAGCGGCACGAGCACTGCCAGGAGATCTTCGCCGCCGGCGACCCGGCGGTCGAGCTGCTGATCGAGGAGCTGGACGCGCAGGTCGAAGGCCGGCGGCGTGGGCGGGCCGGTGGCGAGACGCTGCTGCTGCTGATCGATGGGCTGGAGCAGCTGGAACTGGCGCCTGAAGCGCTGCAGCAGTTGTGCCGGCTGGTGCGCCACGGCCCGCGCTACCGGGTCTGGACGGCAGCCGGCCTGGACAGCGCCGCCCTGGCGCAGGTGGACGCTTCGCTGCTCGCGGCCTTCCGCACGCGCCTGCTGGGCCGCATGGACGCCGCAGCCGCTGAAGCGCTGTCGGGCAGCCCGCAGCTGGATCTGAGCGGGTTGGAGGACGGGCTGTTCCTGGCGCCTTACGGCGAGGACTGGCTGGGGCTGTGGGCCTGCGCGCCAGAAAACCCGGCCCGGCAGAGCGCCGATCCGCTGGCTGCGGAACCGCTCCCCCAAAGTACAGCGCATGCTGCGGCTGAGCCGGCTGAGCCAGCCGAGCTATATACACCAGTCGCGCCGGCCCGGCCGGACAGGAACGGGTACAAACCCGCGCCGCCGGCCACGCCAGCCGCTCCAGCTGCGTTGGATGACGAATACCAGACGGTGTTAGACACGCCGGCCGGAATCGCCGGCGAAACCGGCGCGGACATCGAGCCTACCCCGGGCAGCGACGAGAGCGCCCTGAGCGACGATGTATCCACGCTGGGCGATGATCCCGGCGCAGCGCCGGCGGACAGCGCAGAGCAGCGCGGCCCCACCCCGCTGCCCAGGTTCATGAGCCTGTATTTTGAGCGCAAGAACAACCGCCTGCGCCTGGCAGCCGCCGATGGCGGCGATGCGCCCTACACGACCGGGCGCGAGAGCCCGGACAGCCCTCCGACCCCCACAGCAACCAACCCCGGGCAGCCGGCCGGCTCAAACCCGAGCCGCCCCAGCACAGCGCCGCCGGCGGCAGGGACGGAGAAACCCGCGGCCGTGCCGGGCAAACCGGCGGCTTTCACTCCCCGGGCAGCGCGGCCGGACTTCCGGCGTACGCGCCCTGGCAAGCCATGGGCCCCGCAACAACCGGCCGCCCCAAAGCCGGGCGCGCCAAAACCGGGCGCGCCAAAACCGGGCGCGCCTCGACCGGCGGAGATGCCGCCGGAGCCGCCGCTGGAGATCGAGTATGAAGCGTTGGTCAACGAAGACGAATTTGACCTGGACGGCCTGCCGTCCGGCGGGCAGACGGCAGATGACCCGGACCTGATGGATAGTTTTAACGTGGAGGATGATGCATGAACATCGGAATGTTGTGGTTTGACAATGACCCGCGCGCCGCGCTGGACGCCAAGGTGCAGCGCGCCGCCGATTACTACCGCACCAAGTACGGACGCAAGCCCACGCTGTGCTTCGTCCATCCCAGTATGCTGCCCACGCCGCCGGAGAGCGCTGCGCCAGTGGAACCGGCGGAGGCCGCCGGTCTGGTAGCGGCGGGCGTAGAGGTGCGCAGCAACCGCTCGGTGATGCCCAACCATTTCTGGATCGGGGTCAACTCCTGAGCGCCAGCTGCGGCCGGGAAAACGCCGCAGGCAGCCGGGGGATGCGGCGGCTTACACGCGGGCGGTGAAACCGGCCACGAACGTCTCCAGCGCAATGCGATCGGAGACCTGGCTGGTCTTCACCGCCTGGTCAAGCTCCAGCAGGCGGCGGTAGGCGCGCTCCAGGTCGGGCAGGCGAAAGGAGCGCGCCTGCTCGCTCATCTTACCCGCCACATAGGAGGATCCGCCCACAATCTTGATCAGCTCCGGCCCGCTGGCGCCGCGATCGAGGGCATCGCGCGCCAGCAGCAGCAAGCGGAACTGGCGCACAATCATCCCAAAGATCCCGTAGTATTCCTGGTATTCGAGCAGCCGTTCCAGCAAGTCCAGCGCCTTGCGGCTGTCGCGGCTGCTGAGCGCGTCGACCATGGCGAAGATATCGCCCTCGCCCACATCGGTGGTCAGCGCCTGCACGTCATCCGGCTGCACCGGGCGGGCATAGTTGACATATGCCAGCAGCTTGTCGATCTCGTTGGCAGCCAGGCGTACATCGCCGTCCACCAGCGCGCCGAGCAGATCGGCGGCATCCGGGGTCATCACCCCGCCGCGCTCGCGGGTCATCTCCTGCAGGCGCTTCGCCAGGGCTGCGCCGCGCGGCAGGGTAAACTCGCGCAGCAGGGCAATTTTGCCCTGATCGAGGCCCTTTTCGTCCTTGGCGTCGAAGGCATGCTCCAGCGCCCAGCGCTCCAGCCAGTGCAGCTTATTCGAGCGCCGGTCTCTATCGCTGGTCAGTGGGGCGTAGCTCACCAGCACCAGGGCGGTGCTGTGCGGCAGCCTGAGCAGCATGTCGGTAAAGCGGGCGTGGGCGGTCTTATCCTTGTAGCGCGCCGCCGGGTTGGTGACGATCACCAGCCGGCGGGCAGCCAGAAAAGGGACCGCGGCTGCCGCTGAGACGATCTGCTCCAGGGACGCCGTACCGCCGTCCAGGCGGGTGGTGTTCATCTCCACCATCGCCCGGTCGCCCATCTTATCGATCAACTGCCCGACGGCCTGGGAGACCGCGAACTCGTCGTCGCCGTGAAACAGGTATACGACCGGAGCGTGCTTTTCAGACATGCCAGAGATCGGGCTGGGTCAGCCCTGGGTCTTGATGCGGTGGATGGTTGAACTGCCGGCCTGGTGCAGCATCACCTCGGTAATGCGCAGGTCGCCCGGCTGCCCGCAGGTGGTGACAGAGCCCTGCAGGCGCAGGCCGAGCGGCTGGGCCACCATCAGCGCCAGGGTGGCGAAGCTGATCGCCAGCGGGAGGCGTTCCAGCTTCTCGCGCCGGCTGCGGCCGACGCCGGCCATCGCCATCAAGGCCGCCCCGCCGGCGAGCATCCCGGCGGTGACGAAGTTTGTGCCGCAGTTGGGATGCACCGCCAGGCCGCTCTGCCCGCTTTGCAGGCGGCGCAGCGCTTCGGCGGCGGCGTCGGTCAGGGCCTCGGTGTCGAGATCGCCGACGATCCAAAAGCCGCCCAGGTCGGAGTAGCCGGCGATAGGTTTGCCCGGCATGCGTTCAGCCAGGACGTGCAGGGTAGCGTGCTCCAGGCCGTGGTTGCGCCGCACGCGAGAAAGCGGGGTGAAGTCCAGTAAAGAAGTCAGCGGTCGATTCGAAGTCGTCATCCGGTAAAGTTCCTTCCATTGGTTGAGAGTTGAGCAACCAGGTGTTGGGGCCTACAATGCGCCGGTCAGGCCGGCGCGATGAAATGATTATACCGTCGATTAAGTGGGGGCGGTAATTACAGTTTTGTCGACGCCCGACAGCAGAACAGCCGCCGGCTGACCGGCAGACTGGGAGGCAGTGGTGGAACAGGAGCGGGCTGGGTCAGTCGGCCGGGGCGGAGGCGGCGCGTTGGACCGCCGGCTTACCGCTGGTCGCCAGCATAAAGCCGGCGAACATCAGCGCCGAACCGAGCAGTTCGCTGGCATACAGCCAGTCGACCAGGCCAGCCTTGACCAGCGAACCGGCCATCGCCGGGAGCAGCGCCCCGCCGGCGATCAGCAGGTTGCCCAGCATCCGGTTGGCCAGAATGCTCTTGCGCCAGAACAGGAAAGCCGAATACAGCGCGCCGCCCACCAACCCCAGGGTGCCGTAGATGTTCAGCAGGATGGTCAGCAGGGTCACCGGGCCGCTGCGCACCAGGATGTCTTTGTACTGCAGCGAGACCGGGCGGGCCAGGTCATAGCCGGCCTGGGCGCCGGTCAGCGGGGCAGCCAGCACCAGGCCCAGCGACAGCAGCGAGGCCGCCAGCAGCACCCCGGCTAGCGCATCGGCCAGGCGCGCTTTGCGCACCAACAGGTACACCGTGCCCTGCCCCAGCCAGGCGGCGGTCAGCATCGCCCCGCTCAGGTACCACAGCTTCAGCACCAGTTCGTTAAAGGTAAAGGCCAGCACCACTTCAGACAGCGTGCCCAGCCCATACAACACCAATCCCAACCCCCAGAACAGCAGATGGCGTGGCTTTTTGTAGCGCCAGCGCGCCAGCACGGCATAGGCGAAGATGAACGTCACCAGGGTGGACAGGACCGGCAGGTAGTGCAGCATTCCAGGATCTCCTTTGTTTTTTAGCAGTGCTTACATGCCAGGGGTCAGCCCCAGCACCGCCGCCAGCGTGATGATCAGCGCCGCCGCCAGGCCCAGCAGCAGCAGGGCCAGCGCCAACGGCACCAGCAGCCGCGCCAGGCGGCCGGATTGAAAGCGGCGCGACGGCTTGCGGCTCACCGGCTGGACCTCTGGTAGGCTTCGTAGGTCTCCAGGATCGTGACCAGGATCGCGTCGGTGAACTCGTTGATCTTGCGGAACATGCTGCTCCAGGCGTGCGGCGAATGGACGGCGGCCGATTCGTACACCGAGAGCATCGAGTCGATCAGCAGGTTGCGGAAGAAAAGGAAGGCATGCGTGGCCTCCACGCTGCTCATACCGTAGCGCCGGCCGCGCGAAGCATATTCATAGCCCAGGGCTTCGGCCTCGGCATGCGCCTGGGTGGGGTCGATATACAGGGCGTGGATCAGCCCCTGCATCAGCCCGCGCCCGCTGACCCGGTACTGCTCGCGGGCGTCTTCATCCAGCTTGAGATACCAGGCTTCATTGGCCAGGTGACCTTCGCTGATCTGGAAACGCAGGTTGCGCAGAGCGTTCTGCACCACCAGGTTGGCCTCGCCCGCGCCGGTGCTGCGCTGCGCCAGCAGCCACAGGTCGACTTCGCTGCGCATATAGCGGCGGTGCCCGCCCTTGGTGCGGTGCACCGGCAGCACGCCCTGGTCAGACCAGCTGCGCACTGTGCTGGGGTGTACGCCCAGGATCTGGGCCACGTCACCCAGGCTGAGCCATTCGATAGCAGACTGGTTCATCTGCAGCTCCTGGCGGGCGGCAGCCGGCGGGCGAACGGCCGGTTCAACCGGCGTCCCCGGCGATCACTGCCCGCTCCATCACCGAGAGGTCGCTGCCGGCCTGGCTGCGGAAGGCGCTGACGTCAATGCTGCGCAGCATCAGCAGCGAAACCAGCAGGATGGCGGCCATAATCACGAAGACGAAGATATACCCGGTCACCGGGTCGCCGGCCAGGCGGCCAACCAGGTCGCGCACCGCGCCGCCGATCACCGAGCCAAGCAGGCGGGAGACGGCGTTGGCCATGCCCCAGGCGCCGATGTACAGCCCGACCTGGGCGTGGGTGGTCATATCGAGCATCAGCGACAGGTTGGACACCGTCGACAGGCCGGTGCCCACACCCAGCAGGACCACGCCAGCGTAGAATACGCTGCGGTCCAGCAGCACCCCGCTGGCGGCAATCAAGGCAAAGCCCAGCAGCGCGCCCCAGCCGCCGGTATTAGCCACCCGACGCTTGCTGACACGCCCCTCCATCAGGCCGGCGGCCAGCAGCGCCACCAGCACACACACGCCCCAGATAGACGTGATGCGGGTGGTCTGCTTGACGCTCAGCCCAAAAGCCTCGCCCCCAAACGGCTCGAGCAGGATGTCCTGGCCCAGCAGCGCGGCCAGCAAAATCACCAGGTAGACGAAAAAGACCCGCGCCTGGCGGTTGCTGAAGACAAAGCGCAGCAGGTGAGACCACGAGTGAGCGTCGGCAGACTGGGCCAGCGGCGCCGAGCGCCGCTCCAGCCCGAGCAGGCCCAGCACACCCAGCAGCAGCGCTGCGCCCCCCACCACCCAGAAAGCGCGCACCAGCGCGGCGGGGGTATACGGGTCGACCATCTGGCTCAGCCCGATGGCGGTCAGGATGATGCTGGTGATCATCATGAACCACATGATCGCCACGGTGCGGCCGCGCCCCTGGTCACCCGATACTTCGCTGGCCAGCGAGAGGTATGAGACGGTGGACAGGTTGTAGCCGGTGCCCCAGGCGCCAAAGGCCAGCACGCCCAGCAGCACGCCCAGCGGCGAGCCTTCGGCCAGCCGGAAGGCGGCCGACGGTGAAAGCACCAGTCCCAGCACACACAGCGCCAGCCCGAGCAAAATATAGGGCGAGCGGCGGAAGCCCAGCACCGGGTTACGGTCAGAGAACGAACCGATCGCCACCTGCACCGGGGCGAACAGGTAGGGCAGCGAGGCCAGCAGCGCCACCAGTGTGGCCGAAACGGCCAGTTCTTTGATCATCACCCGGTTTAGCGTGCTGTTGATCGGCACCAGCGTCATCGCCACTGCCACGTGGATCAGGCCCAGTTGTAACCGTTTTCGCAGCATATCTCCCTCAAACGATTGAAGGCCCGGGCGCACCCGGACCGGCCAGCCATACCAAGCGTACCGGATGACTATACAGGAGATTGTAGCGGACGGCAATGTAGATTTCTATAGATTTTGTATAGAGATTTATGAATCAGGGGTGAAGACTGGCGAGCAGCTGCAGGAAATCGGCCGGGGTCTCGGCGGTGAGCAGGGCCCGGCGCTGCTCGGTCGACAGGCCCAGCGGGGCCAGGTAGCGGCTGGCAAACTTGCGAAACAGCACCAGGCCGCGCGGGCTGCCGTAGAAGTCGAGCATGCGCTGCAGCTGGTCAAGCATGGTGGCGCGCAGCAGGGCGGGCGGAACATCGGCCCGGTCCAGGCGGGAGAAGATCCACGGGTTGTGCACCGCGGCGCGGGCAATCATCACCGCGTCGCAGCCGGTATGGGCCTTGATGCGCTCGATATCGGCCACCGACTGCACGTCGCCGTTGCCGATGACCGGGATTTTGAGCGCCGCCTTGACCTCGGCGATAGCGTCCCAATCGGCCTGCCCGCCATACGCCTGCTGCTTGGTGCGCCCGTGGACAGCCACCAGCGACCCGCCGTTGTCTTCGATGATGCGCGCCACTTCCAGGTAATTGCGGCTGCCGTCATCCCAACCCAGGCGGATCTTGCCGGTGACCGGCATGGGCAGGTTTTTGGTCAGCAGGGCAAAGATGCGGGCGATTTTGGCCGGTTCGCGCAGCAGCCCGGCGCCGGCCCCGCGCCCCGAGACCGACTTGTCGGAGCAGCCCATGTTGACGTCGATAATGTCCGGGCCGCGCGGGGCCAGCTTCAGAGCGGCCTGCAGCAGGCGCTCGGGGTCGCTGTCGAAGATCTGGTAGACCACCGGGCGCTCGGTTGGGGTGAAAGCCAGCTTCTGCTCCAGGTGTGGGTGCTTCTGGGTCACGTCGATAGCGTTGATGAACTCGGTATAGCTCATCGCCGAGCCAAGCCCGCGGCACAGCGAGCGAAAAGGCTGGTCGGAATAACCGTCCATCGGCGCCAGCACCAGGTCGCCGTAGATGGGGATTTCGCGCACGTGGAAGACCGGCTGCATCAGGACTTTGCCCTGTCCTTTTCATCAGCCGGAGGCAGCAGCGCCTGGTCCAGCGCCTGGCGCAGCGAGCGGGCTTCGATCACCTGGATATCCTGGGGCCAGGGCTCGCCGTGGCGCAGGCGGCGCGGTACGATGGCGCTGCGGAAGCCCAGGTTAGCGGCTTCACGCAGGCGGGCGGGCATCTGCGAGACCATGCGCAGCTCGCCCGACAGGCCGATCTCACCGATCAGCACCGTGTCGGCGCGCACCGGCGCGCCCTTCAGCGAGGAAGTGACCGCCACCGCCACTGCCAGGTCGGCGGCAGGCTCGTCAATGGTGATGCCGCCCACCACGTTGACGAAAATGTCCTGCTCGCCCAGGTGCAGCCCCACCCGGCGGGTGAGCACGGCCGAGGTGAGCAGCAGGCGGTTGAAATCGACCCCGTTGGGGGTGCGGCGCGGGTTGCCGAAGGAGGTCGGGCTGGTCAGCCCCTGCACTTCCACCAGCAGCGGGCGGGTGCCTTCCATCGTCACCGCGATGGCCGAGCCGGGGGCGTTCGCCATGCGCTCCGCCAGGAAGGCTTCGGAGGGGTTGGTCACCTCCACCAGGCCGCGCTCGCGCATCTCAAACACGCCCACTTCAGAGGTCGCGCCAAAGCGGTTTTTGACCGAGCGCAGCAGGCGGTACGACTGGTAGCGGTCGCCTTCCAGGTACAGCACGGTGTCGACGATGTGCTCGAGGATGCGCGGCCCGGCGATGGCGCCCTCTTTGGTGACATGCCCGATCAGGAACACGGCAATGCCGGTGGACTTGGCCAGCTCGCGCAGGCGCGAGGCCACCTCGCGCACCTGGGTGACCGAGCCGGCTGAGCTGTCCAGTTCGGGCAGGTAGCTGGTTTGCACCGAGTCGAGGATCACCAGCTGCGGGCGCACCGCCTGGATATGCTCCATGATCACCGCCAGGCTGGTCTCGGTCACCAGCAGCAGTTGGTCGGGCATTTCGTGCGCAGCCACTTCCAGCGAGCTGCGCCCGATGCCCTCCTGGCGGATCAACCGCACAGCGCGCATTTTGATCTGGCGCTCCGATTCCTCGCCGGAGATGTACAGCACCGTCAGGCCGCGGGCCATCTCCAGCGCCACCTGCAGCAGCAGGGTGGATTTGCCGATGCCGGGGTCGCCGCCGATCAGCACCACTGAGCCCGGCACGATCCCGCCGCCCAGCACACGGGCAAATTCGCCCATCGAAACCGCCAGACGCTCTTCGACATCGCCGCTGATCTCTGCCAGGCGGCGGGGGGTTGAACGGCCGAGGGCAGACACCCGCCCGGCATGCGCTGCAGCCGGGGGTGCGCTGGGCGCCACCACCTGCTCGATCATGCTGTTGAACGCCCCGCACTGCGGGCAGCGCCCCATCTCACGGACGGTCACCCGCCCGCATTCCTGGCAGACGTACTGGGTATGTGTTTTCGGCATAGCTGCTATTATACCCAATTCTGAACAGGCGATCTATAAACGAAAACCCTCTCCGCAATCCCTATACCATCCATTCGGATGGTATAGGGATTGACAAACACAACCAACGGCGCGATAATCAGGCTAACCATCCAAATGGATGGACAGTGGAAGGAGATTCTATGGCAGACAGTGAAAAGATCACCATCAACCTGGGCGCAGTCGACCTGGGCAAGATCGATCTGCTGGTGGAGGAAGGGTTTTACGGCAACCGGGCGGATTTCATCCGCACCGCGATCCGCAACCAGTTGGACAGCAACGGCGAGATGGTGCGGCAGGTGACCGTGCGGCGCGACTTCGTCATCGGCGCACTGAGCTATAACCGCAAGGACCTGGAGAAGTATCGCGAGAAAGGCGAGAAAGTCAGCTTGCAGGTGATCGGCACGCTGATGCTGGACGATGATATCCCGGCAGAGCTGGTGCAGGCCACCATCTCAAAGGTACGTGTGTACGGCGCGCTGCGCGCCTCAGACGAGGTGCGGGAAATTCTGGCGAAGATCAGGGGCTAGGCAGCAGGAGCGTGGGGCGATGACGATCGAGATACAGTCCTTTGAGCCGGCCAACGCCGGGGAGACACAATACCGGGCGCTGAACCTGCTGGCGATCGCCCGGGAGCGCATCCTGCTGCCGGACGACCCGCCGCAGCAGTTGGAGCATACGCAGCGCTTCTGGAAAGCCATCCCGCCGGTGATGATCGTAAAGGGCTGGATCGCCTGGAGCGGCGCCGAGCCGGTGGGGGTGGGCACCTGCGAGATGCTCGAGCTGCCCGGGCAGGAGCACGCCGCCCAGGGCCGGCTGTTCGTGCGACCGGAGTTCCGCCGGCAGGGGGCCGGCAAGGCGCTGCTGGCCCACATCCACGCCGCCACGGTGCAGCACGGGCGGCGGGTGTTTATCTCAGAAGCGTTGGACCGGGACCCGGACGGGATTGCCTTCGCCCGGCGGGTGGGGGCCGAGGTGGGGCTGGCGATGCACGTCAACCAGCTGGACCTGGCCGCGCTGGACCGGAACCTGTTGAAGCGCTGGATTGAGCGGGCGGCCGAACGCGCCGCCGAGTATGAGCTGTTGTTCTGGCACGGCGATTACCCGCAGGCGGAGCTGGAGCGCATGGTAGCGCTGATGGAGGCGATGAACGAGGCCCCGCAGGGCAGCCTGGACCTGGAAGACCTGCACTGGACGCCGGAACTGCTGCGCCAGGTCGAGGCGTCTAACAACGCCCGCGGCGCAGAGCGCTGGACCTTTGCGGTGCGCCACTGCCCGAGCGGCGAGCTGGCCGGGTACACCGAGATCCTGTGGCTGCCGTCCAAGCGAGACATCGCCGGGCAGCAGGGCGCCACCGGGGTGCTGAACCACCATCGCGACCATGGGCTGGGCCGCTGGCTGAAGGCCGCCATGCTGCAGAAGGTGCTGGACGAGCGCCCACAGGTGCGCTTCATCCGCACCAGCAACGCCGACAGCAACGCCCCGATGCTGAAGATCAACAACGAACTGGGGTTTCAACCCTACCTGGCGAGCAGCGTGTGCCAGGTGAGCGCGGAACAGCTGGGCGCGTACCTGCGTCAGGGCTGAGCGCCGCGCCGGTAGGCGTCGATGTAGAACGCGCCCAGGCGGCAGAAGGCCACCGCGGCCTGGATCGCGCCGATCGCCGGGCGGTCGCGCAGGGCCGGGTCTTCCGGCTCAAACAGGTAGAAGGAGGCCGGTACGCGCGCCGGTTCGTAGTCCATGAAGGCTTCGTCGAGGGCATCGGCGAGGCTCAAGGCGTCTTCCAGGATCACCAGCCGGCCCGCACTGTTCGCATGCCGGCTGTTTGGATGGCCATCCTCCTCCGCGGCGCCGTCGCCGGCCGGCGAGGAGCGGCGTCCGCTGCGGGCGGTCAGCCCGACCATACCGGTCGGGTCGTAGCCCGGCAGATCCAGTTCCAGCCAGGCCCAGCCCACGTCTGGCAGCGCCCCCAGCGGACGCCAGCCATAGGCTTCGGCCAGGTCCAGCAGGGCATACCAGGCCTGGTCGGTCAGGCTCAGCGTATGCCGGTTGTTGTTGGCATTGCGCAGCGTCACCGCCACTTCAGCAGCTCCCAAGTTCCCGGCGCCGCCCACCCCGGGCGCCCTACACGTCGATCTCGGCCGGCCCACTCCGGGGGAGCGGGCGTAGAGGCCAATTCTATCACACTGCGGCGCGGGGATTTTTCCGGCCGGTTCCTCCCGGGTGCGGCGCTTTGCGGTATAACTGCGGCATGGCAAAGATCGTGCATGCGTACTCGCTCCCGTTCATCCACCAGGCCTGGCTGCCAGAAACGCTGGCGCGTCAGCTGGCGCAGCGCGGCCAGGGCTGCCCGAGGCTGCCGGCCGAGCCGGCGGTGAACGGCCAGGTGCACTGGCAGTTCGAGCACCACGGGCCGCTGCCGTGGATGGAATATCTGTACGACTTTCGCTTCGCCGACCTGGACGGCGACGGCGAAATTGAATGGCTGCTGACCTGCGGGGCGCACTACCAGGCGGCGCACTGCCAGGACGGCGGGCTGCTGTGGGAATACCGCGACGAGTCGGCCGGGTTCATGGACCTGCGCTACGACAGCAGCTTTCCAACCCTGGACCTGGACCGCGACGGCGTGCCGGAGCTGGTCTGCCCGCGCAAGCGCGACGGCGCGCTGCAGCTGTGCCTGGTGGATGCGCGCACCGGTCAGGTGCGGCGGTCTGTGCCCTACCCCGACCCCGGGGCAGCCGGGCAGGGGCGGCGCAGCTCGATCCAGGCCATCCATTTGACCGGCACAAAATACCCGCAGGCGCTGGTGGTGGGCTGGGACGAACGCAGCCTGGCAGCCTACGACAGCCGGTTGAACCTGCTGTGGCAGGTCAGCGCCCTGGGGGATAACACTCCATCCGGGCGAACTCCGTTCGGGCGAACTCCGTTCGCCTGGGACATCGACGGCGACGGGCGAGACGAACTGCTGTGGGGCGGGCAGCTGCTGGATCATGACGGCGCGCGGCTGTGGCGCGCCGGCGAGCTACCCGGGCTGGCGGCGGGCAGCGTGGCGCCCGCCGTGCGCCTGCTGCCGCTGGACGACGGCGACCCGTACGTGCAGCCGCCGTACCTGTTGTTCAGCAGCGCAGCCACCTGCTTCGATCTCACCGGGCGGCTGCAGTGGCAGCACACCGAGCTGCTCCACGGGCAGGCGCTGCACACCGGCAAGCTGCGCGGCGACCTGCCCGGGCGGCAGGTGGTGGTGTATGACGCCGCCAGCTGGTCGAACCCGGCTGCGCCGGACCGGGTGCTGGCGCTGGACCGGCACGGGCAGACGCTGTGGGAAGTTCCGGTCAGCCCGCCGGCGATCCAGGAGGGCGGCTCGGGGCTGTGGCTGGGAGATTGGGACGGCGACGGGTTGGACGAAGCGCTGGTCAACGACGACGGGCAGACGCGCGTCTACGACGGTCACGGCCGCTTGGTCGACAGCTTCCCCGGGCACCTGGTGTACGCCTTTGACCTGCTGGGCGACCGGCGGGTGGAAGCGGTGGTGCTGAGCGGAGACGGGCCGGGGATGGAGCTGCGCATCGTCAGCAACGACGCCCGCAACCCGCACCCGGCAACTAACAATTTTGTGCCTTTCCGGCGCACCTCAACCGCCATGTACAACTGCACGCGCTATTGAAATATCCACTATAATAGAGCCGCCGGTTCGTAACGCCAACCGCAGACCGTCTTTTGCCAATATTTCTTGATGAGAAAACTGCTTCCGTACTTGCTTATCGGTGCGCTCCTGCTCACATCCTGCTCCCCAGCCTCGCTCCCACCGCTGGCCGCCGCGCCCGAGCAGGCCGCGGCAGACGCCGTCCCCGGGCCGGGCGCACCGCCCGCCGATCCGGCCCAC
Source organism: Chloroflexota bacterium (assembly GCA_046089985.1). Lineage (GTDB taxonomy): Bacteria > Chloroflexota > Anaerolineae > Anaerolineales > UBA4823 > RBG-16-57-11. The sequence goes on along the minus strand of JBJSYW010000469.1, from coordinate 211 downwards.
AACGCCGGGCCGGAGACCGCGTGGTTTCCAGAACGGCCGCGCTACAACCCGGGCGAACTGGTCGATTACACCGCCCAGACCGGCGACACCCTGCCGGGGCTGGCGCACCGCTTCAACACCACGGTGGCCGAAATCTTGGAGTTTAACGACTTCATCCCGGTCACCGCCACCACCATGCCGCCCGGCATGCCAATGAAAACCCCGATCTACT
>JBJSYW010000468.1:0-3601 GCA_046089985.1 Chloroflexota bacterium | reverse complement strand
TGGACCATTCCGGCCCGGCCGGCAGAGACAGCGTGTAGGCCAGGATCTTCCAGCGGGCGGTGAGCTGCGCCAGGGCGAAGTTGTCATCCAGGTTGCGGTCCTCGGTCAATGCGCTGACCCCGGAAGGGATCTCCAGCAGGGTTCCGTCCGGCGTGTTGGACGCCAGGCGCAGGCGCAGGCTGTAGCTGACCTGCTCTCCGGCTGCCAGGCTGCCGACAGCGCAGTGGATCAACGCGCCGGCCTGGCTGCAGCCGGACGGCAGCCCTTCCGCCGGCGTGAGCTGCACCGGCAGGCTGGCAGTCAGCACCACACCCTCGGCCAGCTCTGGGCCAAGGTTGCCGACCGTGGCGGTCACCAGCCCGGTCAGGCCGATCAGTACTTCGCTGTGGTGGGTTTGCAGCTGCAGCGTCAGCCCGGCCCGGCTGAGCGCGGTCACGTTCAGCGGATCGGAGACCGCCGGATGGTGCCGCGTGCCGCCGTTGTAGGCGGCGGTCAAGCTGTGCGGCCCGACGGTGTTGAATACAACCGGGCACAGCGCCCGGCCCAGGCTATCCGGCGGCAGGTCGACGCAGCCGGGGATATCGCTGCCACCGTCTTGGAAGGTCACCAGGCCGTCCAGCGCCATCTCGCCGCCGGAGATGGTGGCGGTCAGGTAGAGCGTTTCGCCCATCGGCAGGGCGGTGCGGTCTGACTGCAGCGCCACGCTGCTGGTATGCAGCGTGTTGGTCAGGGTGAAGTCGAGCGGTGCGGCGGGGTGGCAGGTGGCCTGCACCGAGTAGCTGCCCGCCAGGGTATTGGCGGTGGCGCTGACCGAGGCCAGCCCGCCGCTCAACACAGTTTGCGTGTAGCTAAGCGATGCGCTGGGGCCGGAGCCCGGCGCACTGAAGCCCACCCGCCCGCCGTCCACCGGCTCGCCAGGGATGTTGGCGCTCACCTGCACGCCCAGCGGCTGGGCAAACGCCTGGTCCAGCCGGGCGCTCTGCCCGCTGCCGCCCGTGGCGCTGAAGCTGAAGCCTCCGGATTCGTACGCGCCGCTGTCACAGGCCGCGCCCACCGGGCGGGGCTGGCCGCGCCCGTCGCCCGCGCCCAGCTCGGGCAGGCTGCACCCGCCGGGGAGCGCCGCGTCGATCGCCGGGGAACCGGGCAGCAGCGGGACGGTCCAGCGCCCGGGTTGGTATTCCCACAGCGCTCCGGTCAGCGCGGGTAGGCCGGTCCGATCGCCGGGTTGGTTCAACTGGCTGAGTGGGCTGCTGTTGGTCAGGCTGCCGCCCAGGGATGTCAGCGTGCCATAGATGGCGAAGTTATCCAGCCCATCCAGGCCGCTGCCGGCTGCCAGGCTGTTGTGCAGCGTGAGTGTGGCGCCCGCGGCGATGTAGATCCCACTGCCCTGTCCTGCGCCGCTCGAACGGTTGTCGACCACGCTGGTGTGCAGCAGTCCGGCGGTATCGGCGGAGATATACAGCCCGCCGCCGAGCGCCGTGTTGCTCACCAGCCGGCTGCGGCTGACCGTCACGTTGACCAGCTGCAGCGGCCCGGCGCTGTAGATGCCTGCACCCCGTGCGGCCGCCCCGCCGGCGGTGCTGCTGATCACCGTCGTGGTGTGCAGCTGCAGCGGGGCGGCGCTGTAGATCGCCCCGCCGTTCTGGCCGGCGGCGTTATCTTCAAAGACGCCGCCGCGCACGCGGCCGCTTGCACCGGTGGCCAGATACAGCGCACCGCCGTTCAACGCCTGGTTGCTGCTCACGCTTGTATTGGTCATTACCAGGCTGCCGAGTATGTACAGCGCTCCGCCGGTATCGGCCTGGTTGCCGCGCAGCTGTGTATCGGTCACTGCCAGGCTGCCCTCGCTGTACAGCGCGCCGCCCATCAGCGCCTGGCTGCCGGTCAGCTGCATCTGCGCCAGGCGCAGCGCGGTTCCCGGCCCGCTGCGCAGCGCGCCGCCGCCTTCGGCCGGCGCACGTCCGTTGACCAGGTTCAGCCCGCTGAGCTGCACGGTAATCGGCCGGCCGGCCTGCAGGTCGAAGATGCGCGTACCGGCCTGCCCGTCCAGCGTCACCCCGCCCGCGCCGCCGCTGATCGTCACCGACAGCGGCACGCTCAACTGGCTGAGCAGGTCGATGTGCGTCACGCCGGGAGCGAAGGTGATCACCCCCGCCGGGCAGACCGTGTCCAGCGCCCGGCGCAGCGTGCCCGGACCGCTGTCCAGCGCGTTGCTCACCAGCGGGGTGGCGGTGCAGCCGTTTACCAGGTTGAAGTCCACATCGTTTGCGCCGCGGCTGCTGACCGTCACGGCATACCCGCCGGTCAGGCCGTTGGCGGCTGCCGCCGTGCCGGCCTGACTGCCGGCGATGTCCAGCGTCAGCGCAGCGCCGGCGGCCTGCCCGTTCAGGGCGGCGCTGGCGCTTGAGGTGGGCGGGCGGAAGACTACCCGCCCGCCGTCCACCGGGTCGCCGGGCAGGGTGGGGGTCACCGAAATGCGCAGCGCCAGCGCAAAAGCCTGGTTGACCGGGGTCACCTGGCCGCTGCCGCCCAGGATGTTCAACGTGAAGCCGCCCGATTCGAACGCGCCGCTGTCACATGCGCTGCGCTGCGGCCGGGCCGCCCCGCGCCCATCCTGCGCGTTCACAGCATCCAGGTCACACCCGGCGACATTGGCCGCGTCGATGGCCGGGTCGCCGGGCAGCAGCGGGATGATCCAGCGTCCCGGCTGGTACTGCCACAGCCGCCCGCTCAACAGCACTGCGCCCTGCCGGTCGTCGGCCTGGTCCAGCTGGCTGATGCCGCTGCTGTTGGTCAGGTTGCCGCCGCTCGAGGCCAGGCTGCCCTGGACGATGAAGTTTTCTTTGCCGCCGGGGCCGTTGGCGAACACCAGGCTGTTGTGCAGCCGCAGGCTGCTGCCGATTGTGGTTACCAGCCCGCTGGCGGCCGGGCGGTTGGCGGCCAGGTTGCCGGTGAGCGTGCTGTGCAGCAGCGTCACCGGGCCGCCGGTCATGAAGATCGCCGCGCCGCCAGAGTTGGGCTCGACGATGTTTCGCACCCGGTTGCCGGCGATGGTCACGTTGGTCAACTGCGCCGGCCCACCCAGGTACAGCCCGCCGCCCTGCCCGGGGATGCCGGGGATGACCGGCTGAGCGCCGGCTACCGTATTGGACACCACTGCCGATGCAGACAGGTTCAGCCAGCCGGTAGCCAGCACGCCGCCGCCGCGCCAGGAGGCGCTGTTCTCGCTGACCTGGCTGAGCGTGACTGTCAGTGGGGCCAGGCTGACCAGGCCGCCGCCGTAGGGGGCGCTATTGCCGGTGATCAGCGTGCCGCTGATCACCGCCGGGCCGCTCAGCTGCGCCAGGCCGCCGCCCGATCCCTGGGCGGTGTTCCCATCCAGGCGGCCCCCGCTGATCCACAGCCCTCCAGACGGCGGGTGGCTGGCCAATCCGCCGCCCTGCCCGCCGGCCTGGTTGCTGTATAAATTCGGATTGTACAGGTCAGCCGTGCCCAGGTTATAAATCGCCCCGCCGTTGGCTGCCTGGCAGTGATGCAGGGTCACATCGTACAGCCACAGCCGGCCGCGGTTCAACAGGCAGCCGCCATCCTGGCCCGCACC
>JBJSYW010000467.1:0-6477 GCA_046089985.1 Chloroflexota bacterium | reverse complement strand
CGAAGCCGCACCGCTCCCGGTAATCCAGCCCGCTTCCCGATGATCGACGTCGACCAGCTGACCTACACCTACCCCGGCCGCCCGCCGGTCTTCCAGGATTTCTCCTGGCAGGCGCAGCGCGGCGAGGCCTGGGCGGTGCTGGGGCCATCGGGCTGCGGCAAAACCACCCTGCTCTACCTGCTGGCCGGGCTGCGCCTGCCCACCGGCGGCGCAGTGCGCATCGACGGCCGCCCGGTCGAGCGCCCGCGCCCGCACACCGGCCTGATCCTGCAAGAGTATGGGCTGCTGCCGTGGGCCACCGTACGCCAAAACGCCGAACTGGGCCTGCGCATCCGCGCCTTCTACGGCCCGGACGGCAAACACGCCCCGCAAGACTTCCATCCTGATCTCGACCTCGATCCCTGGCTGGAACGCCTGGGGCTGTTGGCCATCCAGCACGCCTACCCGGGCCACATCTCCGGCGGCCAGCGCCAGCGCACCGCCATCGCCCGCACCCTGGCGCTTGAACCGGACCTGCTGTTGATGGACGAGCCGTTCTCGTCGCTGGATGCCCCCACCCGCGAAGGCCTGCAGAACCTGATGCTCGAATTGTGGAAGGAGCGCCAGGCCGGCCGGAACCCGCTGACCATGCTGATCGTCACCCATGCCATCGAAGAGGCCGCCGTGCTGGGGCGCAAGATCCTGATGCTGGGCCTGCCGCCCAACACCGTCCCGCAGGTGATCGACAACCCCAATGCGGGGCAGCCCGGTTTCCGCGAAACGGCCGGCTACCTGGCCCTGGTGCGCCAGATGCGCCGCCGCCTGGAGGGACTGTCGTGAAACGGCGCGACCTGCTCTACGCCATCCTGGTGGTGCTGGTCGCCTGGCAGGCTGCCGCGCTGCTGCTAGACCAACCCATCCTGCCCACCCCGCTGGCGGTGGCGGTCGAGTTCGGCCGCCAGCTCTCTAACGGTGAGCTGCCCGGGCACCTGCTGGCCAGCCTGTGGCGCGTGGCCGCCAGCACGCTGCTCTCCATCGCTGCCGCCGCCCCGGCCGGGCTGGCTCTGGGCCAGTCCAAGCGCCTGAACAGCCTGTTCTCGCCGATCATCTACCTGATCTACCCGATCCCCAAGGTGGTCTTCGTGCCGGTGGTACTGCTGTTCTTCGGCATCGGCGATACCCCGAAGATCATCATCATCTTCCTGATCCTGTTCTTCCAGATCCTGGTGCTGGTGCGCGACCAGGCCGCCGCCATCCGCCCGGAGTTGATCCAAAGCGTGCGCAGCCTGGGCGCCGGGCGCCGGGCGCTGTTCCGCTTTGTCTACCTGCCCGCCAGCCTGCCCGCCATCCTCACCGCCCTGCGCCAGAGCGTCGGCACCGCGGTGGCAGTGCTGTACGTGGCCGAGCTGTTCGCCACGCAGCGCGGGCTGGGTTACTACATCTATTATCAGGGCAGCACGCTGTTCAACTACCCGGCTATGTACGCAGGCATCGTGGCGCTGAGCCTGATGGGGTTAGGGCTGTACTTCGCCGTCGATTGGCTGGAGCGCCGCCTGACGCCCTGGCAGAGCGGGCATTGAACGCCCGCCCGGCGGCTTAACCGCCGCTCAGCCGCGCTGCCGCCAGCCCCAGCGACAGAAGCACCCCCAGCAGCAGGGTCAGCTGCCCGGTGCCGGCCAGCGCCCGGTTCAGCGGGCGACCGTGCTCGGTCCACACAAAGCGGTTCCAGCGGTAAGCCGCCGGCAGCGAGAGCAGCGCCAGGCCCACCCAGGCGCTGCCGCAGGCCCACCCAATCCAGAGCAGCGATAGATACGCGATCCCCAGGCACAGGCTGTATTCCAGGCGCGCCCCGCGCTCGCCAATGCGCACTGCCAGGGTGTGCTTGCCGGCCTTGCGATCGGTGTGGATATCGCGCAGGTTGTTGACCACCAGAATCGCCACGATCAGCAGCCCCATCGGCAGCGAAGCCGGCAGCGACAGGTGCAGCGTCCAGGCATCGCGGGCCTGGATATAGTAGGCGCCGATCACCGCCACCGGGCCGAAGAAGATGAATACCATCAGGTCGCCCAGCCCGTAGTAGCCATAAGGCAGCGGCCCGCCGGTATAGGCCAGCGCCGCCAGGATGCTCGCCAGGCCCATCAGCAGCACCGGCCAGCCCGCCACTCCGATCAGGTACAGCCCCAGCAGCGCCGCCAGCCCAAACACCACCAGCATGCCCTGCTGCACCTGGCGCGGGCTGAGCAGCCCGGCCTGCGTCACACGCAGCGGGCCCAGCCGCTCGGCGGTGTCTGCGCCGCGGTGGAAATCAAACAGGTCGTTAGCCAGGTTCGCGCCCACCTGCAGCAGCAGCGCCGTCACCAGGCAGGCCAGCGCCGGCAGGGCCTGGAAGCGCCCTTCATACCAGGCGACGGCCGAGCCGACCACCGCCGCAGCGGCCGCGGCTGGCAGCGTCTTGGGCCGCGCCGCCAGCATCCATACCTGGAACGCGGTCAGCGGGCGGGTGGAGGGAGGGGTTGGAGAAAGTGTCGCCATGAGCGGTTTCGCCTCTCGCATCGCAAATATACCCGCCAAGTATACCCCGCTTTAAGCAAACCATAACCCGCCCGCCTAACGGAGGCCGCCCGAAATGGGCTATAATTCCAAGCTGTTGCATGTATGAAGGAGATACCCGCATGAGACTTTCCTTACCGGTACGCCTGGCCCTGCTGCTGGCCCTGGCGGCGGCCGCGCCGCTGGCCCCCGCCCGCGCAGCTCACACGCTGCAAGCCTCCCCTGCCCCGGCTGCACCGCTGTGCCTGCCGGGCATCTACACCTACGACCCCGGCGACTGCCGACCGCTCGGCCCTTCGGCCTACCTGACCGAGTTGGCCGGCAAGGGCATCACCCTGCCGGTGGCCCCGCTCATCTACACCCCGATCAACCCCGGCATGGACGATACCACCGTCCAGTATGCCGAGGTGCGCAACCTGCCCGCACCGATCTTCGGCTCGCTGGACGACGCCATGAAGGCCAACAAAAAGGGCGCCGTGCAGACCCTCAACGGCAACACCATCTACGTCTCGTACACCTCAATGACCGAGACCGGCGGCAAGAAGATCTACGAGATCGCCTCCGGCCAGTTCATGACCGGCAATTACCTCTCGCGCGTCGGCTCGCTGCCCAAGTCGCACGGGCTGCTGTTTAGCGCCACCCCCACCACCCCCTTCGGCTGGGTGCTGTCGTACTTCGCCGACGGGGCGCGCATCGAGACCAAGCGCACCCCCGGCAGCGCCAACCCCGATTACACCGGGCGCTGGCTGAACCTGTACGACGTGGTGCGCGTCTTCGGTGAACAGACCGTCAGCGGCGAAAGCTGGTATATGATCGGCCCGGACGAGTGGGTCCCGGCCCGGGTGATCGCCCGCGTGCTGCCCAACCCCACCCCGCCTGCCGGGGTGACCGGCGACCGCTGGATCGAGGTCAACCTGTTCGACCAGACCCTCTCGGTGTACGAAAAGCGCCAGCTGGTCTTCGCCACAGTCATCGCCAGCGGACTGGAGCCGATGTGGACCAAGCCCGGGGTGTTCCAGGTCTTTGAACGGCATGAGACCACCCCGATGCGCGGCGCGATCGACAGCGCCAGCGACGCGTACTACCTGGAAGACGTGCCCTACACGATGTACTTCGACGGGGCGCGCGCCCTGCACGGCGCCTACTGGCGCTCGAAGATGGGCTATCCGCAGTCGCACGGCTGCATCAACATGGCGGTCGGCGACGCTCACTGGCTGTACAGCTGGGCGCAGATGGGCGAGTGGGTGTATGTCTGGGATCCGTCCGGGCAGACCCCCACCGATCCCAGCCTGTACGGGGCCGGGGGCTACTAGCCGGTGAACCGCCGCCCACAACCCCATAGTCTGCCGGCTGCCCGGCCCCGCCGGGCGCTGTCGGCGCTGCTGCTGCTGCTGGCGCTGCTCTCGTTTGGCTGCCGGGCGGCCGAACGGCTGGCTGGGCGCGCCCCGGCCGGGCCGTCCTGGCTGCAAACTCCCACCGCCGCCGGCCCGCACGACGGCCCCCCCACTTCAGCCATCCCCGCCGCCGGACAATCCGCCGCGCCCACTGCGGTTCCGCCCACCACCGCACCGCCTACCCCGGCGCTGCCGGCCGCCTCGGTCACACTGCCGCCCACCCCCGCCACCGTCGCCCCCGAGTTCACCCTGCAGCCCACCGACCCGCCCGGCGACCCTCAGGCCAACCAGCGCCCGCCCACCCTGACCCCCGCCCCGATCACCCCAGTGGCCCCCGACCCGCAGCGCAGCGCCCGCCAGATGCAGGTCTTCGACGCGCTGTGGGATTTCATCAACGACCACTACCTGTACCGCGACTTTAACGGCCTGGATTGGGACGCGGTGCGCAGCGAGTACACCGCGCTGATCGACGCCGGGATCAATGACGCGGACTTCTACCTGGCGATGTTGCGCATGGTGCGCAACCTGGGCGACCAGCACTCCGCCTTCATGGACCCCGAGGCCGCCGCCGCCCAGGACGCTCAGTTCTCCGGCGCGTACCGCTACGTGGGCATCGGCGTGATGACCGCCGTCGTGCCCGACGAGCAGCGCCTGGCAGTGCTGGTGGTCTTCCCCAACAGCCCGGCCGAGCAGGCCGGCATCCGCATGCGCGACAGCCTGATCAGCGCCGACGGCCAACCGCTGGTCGACGAACGCGGGGCGCGCATCAGCCTGCTGCGCGGCGAGGCCGGCACCTCGGTCACCCTGCAAGTGCAGACCCCCGGCGAAGCGCCACGCACCTTGACCGTCACCCGCCGGCAGGTCACCGAGCACATGCCCGTGCCCTACCAGACCTTCCAATCACCAGGCGGCCGGCGCATCGGTTACATCTTCATCCCCACCTTCAACGACGACCAGATTGACGAAGGCGTGGCTGCTGCGTTGGAGGCGATGACCGCCGGCGCCCCGCTGGACGGGCTGGTGATCGACAACCGCCACAACGGCGGCGGGATCAGCACCGTACTTAATAACACACTGGCCTACTTCACCGATGGCCTGGTGGGCTATTTCGTTGAGGGACGCCAGGAAATGCCGGTTGAGGTCGAAGGGGTCGATCTGAACGGCTCGCAGCAGGTTCCGCTGGTGGTGTTGGTGGGCGAAGGCTCGGCCAGCTTTGGCGAGATCTTCTCCGGCCTGCTGCACGACCTGGGCCGCGCCTACCTGATCGGCACGACCACCGACGGCAACGTCGAGATCCTGTCGATCGTCAACCTACCCGACGGCTCGCGCGCCTGGATCGCCGCATCCACCTTCCGCCCGGTCAACCAGCCGGACGCCAACTGGGAAACCACCGGCATCGTCCCCGATCTGCAAGCGCCCGCCGATTGGACCAGCGTCACGCTGGAGGACGACCCGGCCATTCTGGCCGCGCTGGCCTACTTCGACCAGCGCTGACCGGCGCTCGCCGCGCCTATATCACCCCCGCTCACTCGCTCAGTGATGCGGGGGTGATGTAGGCAGTGTGCTTATACGGGCGCAGCTGCTCGGCCAGGTTGTCTTGCAGCATGTGCCCGGATTCGTGCATCAACGTGTCGTGGTTATAGTCGTTCAACTTGACCATGCTGGCCAGGCAGGGGAAGTGATGGTGCAGCAGGCCGGCTTTTTCTTCTGCTTCGTCCACCGGCAGCCCCACCAGGCGCTCGGCCACGTGCCGGGCACAGCCGCAGGCCGCGTCCACGCGCACCCGCGCGTCCGAGATCGTGCGCGTCTGCGGGTCGACGGTCACTTCCAGCACCGGCTGGCCGAAATAGCGGGCAAACTCGGCGATCAGCGGGCTGTCATAGCGCTCGCGCTCGCGGCGCGTGATCTTGTAATCCTGTTCGGTCAGCGTGCACAGCGGCTTGGGGGTGGCGCAGGCCACATCCATGCGCGCCAGCCAGCCCTGCAGCTGGCGGCCCAGCCCGCGCGGCAGCCAGGCTTCGTTGTCCACCGCCACGATCACCGCTTTCGCCCCGCACATCCCCACGATCTCCGGCAGCAGTTCGGCCACGCCCTTGTGCTCGGCAAACGACAGCACCAGGTCGGCCGGCGGCAGCTGGGCGGGCAGGTAGTCCTCCGGATAGTCGATCACCGGCGGCAGCACCGCCGGCGCCTGCCAGGTGGACAGCCGCCAACCGGGCGGGGCATGCCGCTCAATATTGGCCGCATGCCGCCGGCCATACTCACCCGAGATTATCGCCAGAATATTCATTAAATAGTCCCATCCACCCGGGCGCTCACCGGCCGGGGGGGAAGATCTGCAGCGTATCGCCCTCGCCGACCGGCGTATCCACGCCGCCGGTGTAATCGATCACCCGCCCGTTGACCAGCACACGCCAGCCCAGCCGCGGCTGGTACAACGGCACCGGCACCATCCAGGGCGTACCGTGCGCATCGATGCGCTCGCTCTGCTCCCAGGCCTGATCCAGCAGGTCGGCGCGCAGCCCCGGGTAATAATTGAAGATCTTGCGCAGCG
>JBJSYW010000466.1:0-4510 GCA_046089985.1 Chloroflexota bacterium | reverse complement strand
CTGGCTTTCGCGGGTCAAGACCTCCAACTGGTACGACATCAGCGGGGCAATCCGCTACCTGACCGGCCAGGACAGCTCCAACCGGCCGCTGTCCGCCGCCACGCAGAACGTGGTGGATGGGATGGTCGAAGAAGCCCGGATGCTGGACCCGGAAGGCAGCGCCGAGGCGATCCAGAAGCATGTGGCCGAGCAGCTGCTGGAAGCGGCCACCGGCCCGTGCGCGGCGATGCGCCGCACGCTGCGCCCGGGCACCGACCTGGACCTGATCCTGGTCGACGGCCAGTTCCTGTTCGGCATGATCCACGACGATGACGAGATGACCGCCATCCTGAAGAAGACCGCCGATTGGGTGACGCTGTTCCGCGTCAGCCGCAGCGAGCTGGATGAGATCCCGGCTTACCGGGCCTTTGCGCAGCACCTGTTCCCGCAAGCCGCCGGAACGGTGTACACCCTGGAACAGGCCATGCAGGCCGTTTCAAGAGCAGGAGAAACCGGATGACGATCAACGCACTGATCTGGGAGGAGCGGGCCATCGGGACGCTGCTGGTCGACCCGCACACGGTCGACGAACTGGAAGGGCTGGGCCCGGCCGACATCTCGCGCCGCTACCTGAAGCTGCCGTTCGCCACCGCGGTCGGCCTGGCCAAACGCGACACGCTGACCAAGCAGGCCCTGATCGCCGCGATCCAGGCGGCGGGGGACCTTTCCGACGTCGGAAACGAAACGCTGCAGGGCGAAGCCTACATCGACTACCTGATCAGCCTGGGCGCGCCGCGCTCGATGCCAGAGTTCGCCAGCCAGATCCGCGACGCGTCGACCAACCGGCGCATCATCGAAGTCGCCACGCTGGCGATCCAGAAGGCCGAGCGCAGCGAGAACCCGGCGACCACCATCCAGTGGCTGGCCAAAGAGATCGGCGGGCTGATCCGCACCCACAAAGACCCGCGCCTGGTGGCCTCGCTGAACGCCGACTACACCGCCCGGGCGCTGAAGATCCGCTCGGGCGAGATCCAGCCGTTCTGGTCGCCGCCGATCCAGGCCCTGGAAGAAAAGGCCGGCAAGGTGCAGGACGTCGATTTCGTGATCGTGCCGGGCAAGCCGGGCACCGGCAAATCGTCCTTTCTGCGCTACAGCGGGCTGCAGACCGCCCGCCAGGGCGACACGGTCCTGATGGTGACCCTGGAGAACAGCGAGGACCAGGTGCACAGTTGGGCGCTGGCGGCGCTGGCCCGGATCGACCACCTGAAGATCATTGACCCCAGCCAGTTGAGCGCCGAGGAGTTCGAGCGGGTCGAAGAGGCCAAGCGCACCCTGGAGACCCTGCCCTACCACGTGGTCGAGATGGGCGTCTCCAGCATCGATGAAGTGACGGCCAAGATCCGCAAGTTCTGCCTGCAGCACCCCACCTCCGTCGTGCTGGTGGACGGGCTGTACCTGATCCAGAACGGGGACAACCTGTTCGAGGGGATCTCGTCCAGCATGCAGACGATGCGCTCGATCGCCCAGGATCTGCACGTGCCGGTGGTGGGGACCAACCAGTTCCGCAAGGACCAGAAGCCGGCCAGGGGCGAGACGGTCGAGCGCGAGCTGGGGCTGGACGATATGTTCTTCTCCGGTGAGAAGCAGGCCACCAAGGTTTGGAAGATCAAGCGGCGGGAGCTGTCCGAAGGCGAGAAGCTGCTGTTCCCGCTCAACCTGGTGGACGGGCGGGTGCTCAAGGAGCCGCGCTCGACGGTGGTGTCGTTCCAGATCCTGAAGAACTCGGAAGGCATCGGCAGCGGCGGCACGCTGGACGTGGCCTGGCACATGCCGTGGGGCGTCTACGAGAGCCTGGTACCCGGCTGGCAGACGGCCGGGCGCGCGCCGGCGGACGTATCCGCCCGCACAATGTACAACGAGCCGGTTCGGGCCTGGAAGCCGGCGCTGAAGCCGGTCAAAACCGAGAAGCCCAAGCCATGGAGCTCCATCAAACGGAGCGGCTGACAGCCAGGTGGCCCCACGGTACCTGGGATTGGGAACGGGGCGACGGGCAGCGAGCGTGGGAATGCGCCGGATACGGGGGAGACCCGGAGCCCTGCGCCCGCCATAAGGCGGGCACGATCAAACCAAACAAAGGATCACGCATGTCTGAACTGGTGGATCTGTTGGCATTCGGCCGCGCGATGTGGGCGGCTTTCAGCGAGTACTTCAGCGCCCTGGACGAACTGCTCGACCCGGGCGGCGCCCGAAGCGGCAGCCGCTACCAGGCGGCCTACCGGCGGATCTTCGAGACCGCCGGGCGCTACTTCAACCGCACGCTGCACGGAGAAAGGATCGAACGGCGATGACAGCCCCCTGCCCCAATCCCTACGAGCGGCTGCGCGTGCAGTGCGAAGGCGGGCTGTTCTCCGAACCGATCTCCGGCGCGGCCTGCCTGGGCTGCGCGCTGGAGCGCAAAGCGCCGCCGTGCGGGTACTCCTACCCGCTGCTGGTCGGGCTGTTCCACTCGATCGAGGACCGCTCGCAGGAGATCCACGTCACCGACCTGGTGACCTGCCTGGCCAAAGCCTACTGGAGCAAGACCGCCCCGGCCGCGCTGGACCTGAAGGGGCTGCTGACGCTGACAATCGGGAAGGCGCTGCACCTGTGGGTCGAGACGGCCATGCTGGGCGACCCGCACTTCCAGGCGGAAGTGGCGGTGGAGAAGGACGGGCTGGTGGGGCGGATCGACTTCCTGGGCAACGGCCAGATCATCGACCTGAAGACCACCTCCTGGCTGGCGGCCGGCAAGGAGGCCAACCTGGACCACCAGGACCAACTGAACATCTACGCGCTGTGGGCCGATGAAGGCTGCACGCTGTGGGCGCAGTACGTCGACAAGTACGGGGCGAGCGTGTGCCGCTCCTGCCGGATAGCCTACCGGCTGGTGGATGGCGTCCCGACCTGCCCGGGCTGCGGCGGCACGTCCAGCAAGGCGCACAACGGCGCGCAGCTGTCCCCGGTAGCGCAGCGGGACCGCCAGGCGGTGGAGCGCTTTGCGATGCTGCGCAAGGCGATCCTGGAGAACGCGCTGGCGCTGGGCGAGCCGCCCGACCCCGAGCCGGGCTGGCTGTGCGGCAAATACTGCCCCTACACACAATGCAAGCAGAACGGGAGGCACGATGGACGGAGCAATTGAGCTTTCGGCGGAGCAGGTGTTCGAGGTCGGCGTGACGGTCACGCGCAAGATAGACACCGGCTACCAGAAGTATATGGAATACCTGGGGACGCTGGGCGGGCGCAGCCCGGCCTTCGGCACCCGGGAGAACGCCAACCTGGAAGTGTCGGCCTGGAGCAAGGCCACGGTGGCCGAAGGCCAGGATTACCGCCAGGTGATCGCGGCGCTGATCGAGCGGGTCGGCGGGGTGCTGGAAGCGGAGATCGCCGCTGCGCTGGGGGTTCCTGACGTCGGAAACGAAGACCCGTACGCCTACCAGACCACAAAAGTACAGCTGAACCCCAGCCAGGAGGATGATCTCTAATGCCGCCGGTCACCGATCATGATTACTGGGTGCTGCTGGGCCGCTTCGGCACCGGCAAGTCATCCTTCGCCAGCAAGATGTCGCCGGAGTACCTGGTGGTGGACTTCGACGGCCGCTGGCCGGAGATGGCCGGGAACGTGCTGGGCAAGTACCACATCATCCAGGAGCCGGACATCGTCAAGGCCAACCGGGAAATGGTGCGCCGCAACCCCGACCTGCGCGGCAAGGTCGGGACGGTGATCGTGGACAGCATCACCTCGATCCTGGATTACCAGCAGGCTGCCGGCCGGCTGGATGTGGCGAACGGCAACGGCAACGCCAACGATATCCACCGCGAGAAGGCCGACATCATGCGCGTGCTGCGCGGCTCGGTGCTGACCTACCACTGCAACGGGCTGTGGATCGCCCACATCGAAGACGGCAAGATGTCGGGCAAGGACAAGACCCGCATCACGATCCCGAAGATTGAGCTGGAAAGGATGAAGATCAACCTGAACGCGATCCTGGTGATGGACATCGACCCCAGGAGCGGCAAACGCTATGTCAAGATCGACTGGTGCCGCTATAATAACAACGTGGCGGCCGGCCAGGTGATCTTCGATACCGAGATGTGGGCCGGCGTGCCGCAGCGCATCTCGACCTTCATCCGCCGCTTCCGCGGCACCGAAGGATACAAGGGAGTAGCGTACAGCTGCGAGTGGCTGCTGGCCTACCTGGGGAGCAAAGGCAAGCCGTTCGGCTCGGTCGATGAGATGAAGAGCCAGTTGGGGATTACCAGTGAACCGGAATGGTTTAACCGCAACGCCTGGGCCGAAATCGCCCAGCGCGCCGGGGTCTGAGCAGGAATTCGCCTGGTGCCCAGGCTGCTGGCAGTGGGAATACGGCCATAGGGAGGGGCCGTATTTCCGCTGCTCCTGCGGGTGCTTGCATGATCAGTTTCATGCTGTTCTAAGAAACAGAAGATAAAAGAGATAGCCAGGCGGTAGACGGGCTTTTGATCCAGCGGCCTG
>JBJSYW010000465.1:0-12623 GCA_046089985.1 Chloroflexota bacterium | reverse complement strand
CCAGTCTCGACCAGCGGGTGGTTGGCGCAGTACATGACGCCCGGCTCGGGGGTGGGGAAGGTTTCGCTCATCGGTGGTTTCCTGTGGCAGGGTTCTGGCTCATGTGCGGGGTCAGGTTGCGATAGAAATAACCCGGGTCCTGGAAGCGCACAAAGCGCACCGTGTGTTCGCTGGCATAGCAGTCGATCCGGTCGCCGTCGGCCATCCCGATCGGGACCTGCCCGTCGGGCGACAGCACCGCCTGGTGGTCAGTCTCGACGGTGATGCTGACCGTCGAACCCTCGGAAAGCACGATCGCCCGGTCGATCGACAGGTGTGGGGCCACAGCCACCAGCAGGATATTGCGCAGCTGCGGCGGTAGGATCGGCCCGCCGGCTGCCAGCGCGTAGGCGGTGGAACCGGTGGCGGTGGCGGCGATCAGCGCATCGGCCACGTAGGTGGTCAGCAGCCGCCCGTCCACGCTGGCGATCAGGTGCACCGGCCGCACAATATTGCCCCGGCTGACCACCACCTCGTTCAGCACATCCCACATGCCCATGCGCTCGCCGGCGCGCCACTGCTCGGCGCGCAACATCATGCGCTCCTCCAGCCAGAACTGCCCCTCGATCAGGCGCGGCAGCAGATCCTGCCACAGATCCAGGTGCACCTCGGTCAGGAAGCCGAACTTGCCCATGTTGATGCCCAACACCGGCACGTTGTAGGGGGCTACCAGGTGCCCGGCGCGCAGCATGGTCCCATCGCCGCCCAGGGCCACCACCAGGTCCACCTGGCCTTCTTTGACCAGGCGGCGCAGCTCGGTGTCGTACAATCGGCCGTGGCTGGCCGGAATGCCGTGGGCTTGCAGGATCTCGGCGATGCGCGCGGCCTGCTGCCCGGCGGCGGGGATCTGCGGGTGAGAGAGGGCCAGGATATGGTGGAAGGGTGCCGGGGAGGTGGTCATGTGGGGCAATTATATTACAGAAGTCGCTGGGTACATACGCTGCGGAAACCGCAGCGGCTGCAGCGGGCCGGCTGCTGGTGCGAACGCGGCAGCTCTTTGCGCCGTTCCTGGGCATGGATCTCCTCCAGCAGCGCCAGCAGCTCGGCTTCCAGGACCGGGGTGTAATCGATCGCCAGGGTGCGGTTGGCGTAGTGCAGAATGCCGTATGGCGGGCGCTTGCCCAGCGTGCGCTCCACCAGCAGGCAGTAGGCAGCCAGCTGGTAGATGTGGGCATCATACGGGGCAGCCCCCACCCGGCTCGATTTAACCTCCACCGGGATGATCTGCCCACTGCTCTCCACCAGGTAATCCGGTTTGCCAACCAGTCCCAGCCCGGCATCGAACAGCGGCTCGGCCACTGGTCCCCAGGCGCGCGTGTCGCTGTAGATCACCCGCCCGGCGGGCAGGCCGGCGGCTTTGCGCCGGCGGGCGGCCTGCCAGAACAGGACCAGCGCCAGCAGGGTCAGCAGCAGCGACAGGTACAGCATCAGCCGTGCGGCTCCTTCAAGGCAGGTATTGGACCACCAGCGCGGCTGCGGCCAGCCCGATGGCGACCAGCAGCAGTGCTGCTGCGGCGGTTTGCAGGCAGCCGGCGCCGATCACCGCCCGCCCGTGGCGGCGGTGCAGCTCGCTGCCGGCGGCCATCTCGCCCCAGTTATCGGATGCAACGCCGCTGCGCTGGTACCACCAGGCGCGCTGGCAGAACAGGTAGCTGCCGATTTCGGAAGCGCGGATTGTGCGCATCGGGCGGCTCAGGGCTGCGCGCCATCCAGGCGCGCCTGCAGGGCGCGCAGGCTGTCTTCCAGCTGGGCCTGGCGCAGGCTGATGGTCATATCGCCGCGTGTGCGCTCGGTCACACCGCGCACGATGTCGGTCAGCCGGCGCAGCCCACCGGTGACCCCGTCGGGGTAGTCCATCGTGACCAGCACGGTGTAGATATCGTCCATGCAGCCCAGCAGGCGTTCGGCTTCCTGGGAGTGCCCAGAGCGCAGCAGGTCCATGCAGCGCCGGCGCAGTTCGCCGGCGGCTTCGGCCAGGCCCTGGATGAAGGTGGCGTGCTCCACGCCCAGCTCGTCCGGGGTGGATAGGTCACGCGCCTGTACCAGCGCGAAGGTGGCGTTGGCCTCGGCGAACTCCTTCAGGGTGTCCTGCGTATAGCCGGAGTAGTACAGGTCCGGGAAGGGCGCCAGGTCGGCTTTGAGCAGGCGGATAATCGCCTGGGCTTCATCGATGTGCAGCTGGGCCAGGGCGTATTCGTCGCGATGAATGGCGCGGATGGCATTGGCGCAGTGGCGCGTCAGGCTGCGCGACGAGGCCAGCGCCCGGTCGCGGGCGGCGGTGCGGTCTTCGAACGATTGGCGGATGCGCTCGGCGATCTCTTCGATCTGGTACATAACCGGGATCTCCTGAGGAGAGCTAGGGGGCAGGTTTATCGGGCGGCGGTGGGCCGCCGGGGTGCGTCGGGGGCGCAGGCGGGCGGAACAGGTGCTCGGCCAGCGAATGGTTGCCGGGCACTGCGATCTCGCCGAAGGCGGCTTCATAGCGGGAGATGTTCTCAGCCAGCGCGCCCAGAAACAGTTTAGCGCCTAGCGGCGACATCACGATCCGTGAGGTCACCTGGGCGCCCTGGGTCCCGGGCAGCAGCTGGGCGAAATCCAGCACCAGCTCGGACGGCGAGTGGGCGATGCGCACCATGTTGGCGTACTCAATCGCCAGCCCAGCCTGCAGATCCATCGGCAGCTGTGGAGCAGGGGTGGGGCGGTTTCCAGGGAGCATTGAACCCTCCAGGGGGAACCAAGACCTGGCAGGCGGAGTCCCGGGGGGGGCCGCCTGCCAGGCGCAATCTCAGTTGTAGTTAGAACGGGATATTATCGCCGTCTTCGCCGCCGCCGCCCTGCTGCGCGCCGAACGAATCGCCCGACCCCATCCCGCCGTCTTCGCCCCGGCTGGACAGGAAGCGCACACTGTTGGCGGTCACATCGAAGGATGCTCCGGGTGTGCCGTCCTGGCGGGTCCAGATCTTCGGCCCGCCGGTGACCGGGTCGCCGGTCAGGCGTCCCTCGATCAGCACTTTGCTGCCCTTCTTCAGGTACTGGCTGCAGGTTTCCGCCTGTTTGCCCCACACGCTGATGCGGAACCAGGTGACTTCCTTGACCTGGTTACCGTCCGAGCCGGTGTACTGCCGGTTGGTGGCGACGTTGAAGCTGGTCACTGCCTGGCCGGACGGGGTGTAGCGCATTTCCGGGTCCCGGCCCAGGTTGCCGACGATAATCAACTGTTGGTACATGTGTTTCTCCTTGATCGACGAGCGGCACGTCGAGAGTTCCGGATGAACGCCATCCGGGGCAGTGCGCACGGATAACTCGCCGATTCTTAGCACAATTGTACACTGAATAGGGCAAACCGGGTAGAGGCCTGAGGGTGAATTTTTCGGCTGTAGAGCAGTTTTTGAGCGGATTGAACGCCCACTTGTGGGGTGCAATTTTTCCAAACCGACCTCCGATCAGGATATTCTCATACATTATTAATCGAAATATGTACAATACATATACAAAAGATCGAAAACAGGCGTATAATACCGGCCGATACTTTTGCTATGCACTTTTATGACAGTATTTTATGACAGTAAAGGAAACGGATAAGACAATGAAAAACTCGCGTTTACTGATCATCTTCTTGATCGTGTTTGTTGATCTGTTGGGCTTTAGCCTGATTTTGCCGCTGCTGCCGTATTACGCCGAATCGTATGGGGCGACTGCGGCGGTGGTGGGGCTGCTGGTGGCGTCTTATGCCGCGGCGCAGCTGGTGGGCGCGCCGCTGCTCGGACGTATTTCGGATCGGGTGGGACGCCGCCCGGTGTTATTAATTTCAGTGGCGGGCACATCCCTGGGTTTCCTGCTGTTAGGGCTGGCGGATCCGCTGGGTCGCTGGCTAGCCGGGTTCGTCGCACCGCAGGCGGCCAATTGGGTCATCATCGGGTTGCTGTTTATTAGCCGCATCCTGGATGGGCTGACGGGTGGCAATCTGACCGTCGCCCAGGCGTATATTACCGACGTTACCGATGAGCAGAACCGCGCCCGGGGTCTGGGGATGATCGGGGCGGCATTCGGGTTGGGGTTCATCATCGGCCCGGCAGCCGGCGGTGCGCTCAGCCAGTGGGGCTACAGCCTGCCGGCGTTTGTGGCGGCGGCGATTGCGTTGATCAATTGGACCGCGATCTTCTTCCTGCTGCCTGAGAGCCTGACCGCTGAACGGCGAGCGCAGATCGCCGCCCGGCAGCGCCCCCCCTTTACCGTCAAAGCGCTGCTGCAGGCGCTCCAGCGCCCAAAGGTGGGGCCGCTGCTGCATGTGCGCCTGTTCTATGGGCTGGCTTTCGCCACCTTCCAGAGCATCTTTTCGCTGTATGCGCAGGCCATCGGGCTGAGCCCTCGAACCACGGGGTTTGTTTTGGCCTACGTCGGCATCCTATCGGTCATCACGCAGGCCGGCCTGATTGGCTTTTTGACGCGCCGCTTCCGCGAAAATTGGCTGATCATCACCGGCCTGTGGGTGATGACCTTCGCATTGATGGCGTGGGCATTTACATCGCAGCTGTGGCTGCTGCTGATCGTTATGCTGCCGCTCGCACTTTCGGGCGGCGTGCTGAACACAGTTATCCAGAGTAGCATCAGCAAATCGGTGGGGCCCGACGAGGTGGGCGGCGTGCTGGGCATCGCCGCTTCGCTTGAGGCGCTCACCCGGGTCATCGCGCCGTCGGTGGGTGGTTTGCTGCTGGGCTATGTAGGCCGTTGGGCGCCGGGCGTCTTTGCTGCGCTCTTGATGCTGTGGGCGGTCAGCTTTGCCTACCGGCGGATTATTTTCCCGGATCGCCGGGAGGCAGTGGGGGCGCCGGGCGAAGGGATGTCGGAGAGGATGGGGGCATCCTCCTGACCTGCACGGCGGGGCGCTCCAAAAAGGAAGATTCAAGCCCGATATTCAAAACCATCTGAGCCAGATGCCGTCCAGCCTGGACGAACTGGCGCCGGCAGCAGATGCAGCCGGCCGAAACAGCCCAGAAGACGCAAAAACTGGCGGTTACAAGCCGCCAGTTTTTTGTCCATTACCTGAAGGGAGCGATTTCTAGCCAACAGGGGCTGGCTACCGATGTTTTCAGACAACCCCTGCGCCACTCCCGATCCGCCCGCGCCTACGGCGCGACGGTGAACTCGCGCACCATGCCCAGCATGAAGTGCGGCTTGCCCTGGTTCTGCGCGCTGGGGATGTTGCAGATCGCTACGTAGTTCCCCGGCTCCAGGTTCAGCAGCATGTAGCCGTACAGGTTGGGGCTCAACCCGTTGATCCCGCCCACCGGGATGAACGGCGGCGGCGTGCCCGGTTCGGCCGTGCCACTCTGGAAGGCCACCACATCGGCCATCGTCTTGCCCTCTGCCAGCCGGTAGATGTTCAACTCGTGCCACTCCGGCCCTTCATTGGTCACCTTGACCGCCAGCGGCCCGGAAGACAGGCTGGTAGGGATGTCAAATCCATAGTCGCGCATCGTGATCGACAGGTCGGCCTGCGGTTCGGCGGCGGCTGTGCCCTGTGCCGCGCTAACGGTGATGCGCTGCACCATGCCCTTGGCAAAGTGCGGGATGTTATCGCCGGGCGATGGGATGAAGCAGATCACCACATATTCGCCCTCCGGCAGGTTAATCGCCACCTGCCCGAGCCCGCCCGGGACGATCGGTCCCACACCGCCCACCGCTTCTACCAGCGCCAGCGCCGGGCCTTCACCCTGTGCCAGGGCCGCCTGGAACTGCTCGTAGGTCACGTTGGTGTTCAGGCGCATCAGCTGCACGTGGTGCGGCTCGACCCCCGAGTTGGTCAGGGTCACCTGCACCCAGCCGGCCGGGACGGTTTGCTCCATCTTGAAGGTGAAATCGGCCGCATCGATGGCGACCTCAGGCAGCGAAGCGGCGCTGCTGCCGGTGCCAGGCAGCGCCTGCGTGACCTGCGCCCCGGTACCGGCGGTGGGCATCGCCGTTCCACCCGCGCTCGGGCTGCTCGTCACACTGACGGCTTCGGTGGTCGCCGGTGCGCTGGTAGCGCTGACGGCTTCGGTGGTCGCCGGGGCCATCGTCACCGACACGCCGGTTTCCAGCGGAGCGCTGGTTTCTGCGGCCGGGGCGGCCGGGCTGCAGGCAGCCAGCGCTACCAAAATCAGCGCCGCCAGCACATGCCAGAATCTCTTGTTGTTCATCCTTATCCTCCTGGAGCCGGCTGAATTGCACCCCCCGATGCACCGGCATAGGGAAGCATTGTAGCACTGCCTGGGCCGCGGCCGGCAAAATTAACCCCTTTTTGGTCCTAATTAATCAGCCCGGGTTTCTCCGTACGCCGGCCTGGGATTCCCCCCATACCCGCCCGGCCTGCCCTCTTGTAAGATGAAACCAGGAGGCAAACGAAAACCCGATGGTTAAACGGACGAATGTCGAGCAAATGGCCCGTTTTCTCGGGCTGGCCAGCCTGGGGCTGGGCCTGTTTGAACTGCTCCAGCCCGGGCGTATCCAGCGCCTGCTGCGCGTACGCGGCAGCTACCAGGGCCTGATCCGCATGCTGGGCGTCCGGGAGTTGGGCCACGCCCTGCTGATTTTCCTGCAGGCCCGCCCGCACCAGGGTGTCTGGACGCGGGTGGCTGGCGACGCGCTAGATCTGGCGGTGTTGGGCAAGGCCTATACTGCCCCGCGGGCCAGCCGGCCGCGCATTGGCATGGCGGCCGCCGCGGTGGCCGGCCTGGCGGCATTGGATGTCCTGGCTGCCGCCGCCCTGGCCCGCCGCCAGGGCGAAGAGCAGCGCTACAGCACGGTCACCCGCTCCGACCTGTCTACTCGCACCCCCAGCGGCGCTTTTCGCGTGGTCAAGAGCCAGACGATCAACAAGCCGGCCGGCGAGTTGTATCGCTTCTGGCGCGACTTCACCAACCTGCCGCAGTATATGCTGCACCTGGAGGCGGTCGAAGCCCTTGACGAGCGCCGTTCACGCTGGACCGCCAAGGCCCCCGCCGATCGCCAGGTGACCTGGGAGGCGGAGATCACCGCCGACCGCCCGGATGAGCTGATCGCCTGGCAGTCGCTGCCTGGGGCCGACGTGCCCAACTCCGGCCGGGTGACCTTCACCCCGGCCCCCGGTGGGCGCGGCGCCATTGTGCGGGTGGAGATTGAATACCGCCCCCCGGCCGGCCCGCTGGGTAAGCTGGCGGCGCTGCTATTCGGTGAAGAGCCGGGCCAGCAGGTGTCGGGCGACCTGCGCCGCTTTAAGCAGGTGATGGAGACCGGCGAGGTGCTGCGCTCGGATGGCAGCCCGTCCGGCCTGGGTCAGAAGCAGCAGCTGCCGGCCCGCCCGGCGGCGCAGGGCGCGCTGGAGTGGGCCGCGCCGATCGCCGAACGAAAGGAAACCTGATGAAAGCAGTCTGTTGGCATGGCAAGGGCGCGCTGCAGGTGGAAAACGTGCCCGAGCCGCAGATCCTTAACCAGCGTGATGCCATTATTCGGGTCAGTTCCACCGCGATCTGCGGCTCGGACCTGCACCTCTACGATGGGTTTGTGCCGACGATGGAGAAGGGCGATATCCTGGGGCACGAGTTCATGGGCGAAGTGGTGGAGGTCGGCCGGGAGGTGAAAAACCTCCAACCTGGCGACCGGGTGGTGGTGCCGTTCCCGATCGCCTGCGGGCGCTGTGGGGCCTGCCAGGCCGGGGCTTACTCGCTGTGTGAAAACTCCAACCCGAATGCCTGGATGGCCGAGAAAGCCCTGGGCTATTCGCCCTGCGGCATCTACGGCTACAGCCACATGTTCGGCGGTTTCGCCGGCGGGCAGGCCGAATATGCCCGGGTGCCCTTTGCCGATGTCGGCCCGCTGAAGGTGCCGGAGGGGATGAGCGATGAACAGGCCCTGTTCCTATCCGACATCTTCCCCACCGGCTACATGGGGGCCGAGATGTGCGATATCCGCCCCGGCGATACGATCGCCGTCTGGGGCTGCGGCCCGGTGGGCCAGTTCGCCATCCGCAGCGCGTTCCTGCTTGGCGCAGAGCGGGTGATCGCCATCGATGCGGTGCCCGAGCGCATGCGCATGGCCCAGGCCGGCGGGGCAGAGGTGATCAGCCACAACCAGGTCAACGTGCTGGAAGCGCTGAAAGAGATGACCGGCGGGCGCGGCCCGGATGCCTGCATCGACGCGGTGGGTATGGAAGCCAGCGGGCATGGCCCGGTCTACCTGTATGATCGCACCATGCAGGCGATGATGCTGGAGACCGATCGCCCGATCGCGCTGCGCGAAGCGATCCTGGCCTGCAAGAACGGCGGCACGGTCTCGGTGATCGGCGTGTATGCCGGGTTCGTGGACAAATTCCCGATGGGCGCAGTGATGAACCGCTCGCTGACCGTGTGCGGCGGGCAGGCCCACGTCCAGCGCTACATGCGCCCGCTGCTGGAGCGCATCCAGCGCGGCGAGATCGACCCCAGCTTTGTGATCACCCATACCCTCGGCCTGGACCAGGCCCCGCAGGGCTACCGCATGTTCCGCGACAAGGAAGACGCCTGCGTCAAGGTGGTGCTGAAGCCGTAGCCCGGCTTGCGCCGCTCTGCTGCCCAGCTGTAAGCCGGCGAGACCTGCTCGCCGGCTTACTCGTTGCGGAACTGCAGGCAGTAGTGATGAAAGGTGTTACTGACCCACGCGCTGCCCATCCCATACGGGGCCAGGCGGATGTCGTCCTGGCACCAGATGCGCTCATCTTTCAGCGTATAGACGCGCCCCAGGCGGGCAGCCAGGTCCCAGGCCAGCGGGTACACCTTGCCGCCCTTCTTGACGTTCTTGACGATGATCGTCAGGTAGGCGCGCGGCGCCAGGAAGGGCTTCAAATCGACGTAGATAGCGCACAACCGCTCGATGAACTGCTCGTAATCGGCCACGTTGCCCAGGTCTTGCGGGTCGTCGGAGTAGAACACATCCAGCGCCTCCGACTGGCGGCGGGATTTCTGCGTCTGCGCGCCGCGCATGCGCAGCATGTCCCAATACGGCGGCGAGGTGATCACGTAATCGACCGGCGGGATGTGGTACTCTGCCGCCCAGCGGGCCATCTCGCCTGCGCTGCCGGTGATCACCTCGGCGGTCAGCGCTGCCTGATCCGGCGCGGCCGGCAGTCCGGCTTCGCCGGAGTCTTCACGGCTGCCCGGGCCGTCTGCGCCGCTGGCTCCGGCCTGTGCCAGCGCCTGGCGCTCCTCGGCCACCACCTGGCGGGCGATCTCGGCATAGCCGGGGTTCAACTCGATGCCGTATGAGCGCCGCCCGCAGCGCAGCGCGGCCGCCAGGGTGCTGCCGGTGCCGGCCATCGGGTCGAGCACAACCTGGCCGCGGTGGGTGAAGAACTCGATGAACTCCTGCACCAGCGTCTCGGGATACTTGGCCGGGTGGCGCAGCACGTTTTTACGGCGCGGCGGTGGGTTATGGATGAACCACGACTTCTGGAATTTCAACCAGCGCTTGGGGTCCAGGTCGTTCAGCTTGTTGGTGCGCTCGCGCTTCGGCATGCTCTCCTTCAGTTATCGTAAACCGCCAGTTCGGAAAAATTGACCGTCAAGGGCTGGTCGCTGCCGGCCCGGGCGTACACCCCGATTGCGCCGCGCAGCAGTTCGGTCTCGCGTACGCTGAACAGCAGTTCGCCGTTGACATAGAAGCGCAGTTCGCGCCCTTTGGCCCACACCCCCAGCCGGGATGAACTGGGCGCGCCGGGCGGCACTGCCCCGTAGAAACCGGCCGGCTTCGGCGCGCTGGCGCTGCCGCCAGACAGGCGCTCCAGGCGCGCTTCGCCGCGGCAGGTCAGCCCAAAGCGCAGGAAATCGCCCAGCGATTTGAAGCGCAGCAGCAGACCGTACTCATCGCCCGCTCGGCAGATCGACGGGCTGGCGGTGATCTCCAGGTAGAAATCGCCCAGGGCGGTTTCCTGGCGCAGGCTGTAAAGATACCCGTTGGGCAGGGTCACCGCCAGGGCCAGCTCGCTTTGCCCCAGCGCAGCGCTGCCCCCGCCGATGCGCCCCAGCTGCCACTGCTCGGGCTTTTGGAAGTCGTCGCGGAAGGCCAGCGCGCCATAACTGGGGCTGACATCCGGCGTGGTGACGGCCCGGTTGATCGCCGGCAGCGGCGTGAAGGTGGCGGTGGGCGGGAACCACACCGGGGTGGTGGTGGGGGTGGCGGTGGCGGGCAGGGTGGCGGTGGCGGTCTCGCTGGGCAGCGCGGTGGGTTGGCCCCACAGGCTGGCTGGCATGCAGCCCGCCAGCAGCAGCCCGACGGTCAGCGCCAGCAGCCCCAGCCGGGCGGCCGGCCGGCCGCGCAGGCCGCGCAGGCCGGGTCGGCTCGCTGGCCGGCCGCACCCTATTGGCATACATCGTTGGTATCGCATGGCGGTTAAAGTTTACTATAAGACCGGGGATGTGATGTACAATTAACCGGGCCTGCAGCCCAATCCGCATGGCGTAAAAACTTCATTTTAAGGAGAACAAATGCGCAAGAAAGGGATTTTGATCACCGGCGCCGCTGGCGAAATTGGCGACTCTTTGATCCGAGTACTGGCACAGCAGGGAGAGACGCGCATCGTCACCCTGGACCTGCGGCCACTGCCGCCCGAAAATGCGAAGATGGCCACGCACATCCAGGGCGACCTGATGGACCAGCTGCTGCTGGCCCGCCTGGTCAGCGAGTATGAGATCGGCACGATCTACCACCTGGCGGCGCTGCTTTCCACCCGCGCCGAGTTCACCCCCGAGATGGGCCATAAGGTCAACGTCGAAGGCACCCTGAACCTGCTGCGCCTGGCTGCCGACCAGTCGCAGTGGCGCGGCGAGCCGGTGCTGTTCATGTTCCCCAGCTCAATCGCCGCCTACGGCATGCCCAGCCAGGAGATTAAGGCCCAGTACCCGCGCGTGCGCGAGTGGGAATGGAACTATCCGACCACCATGTACGGCTGCAACAAGTTGTACTGCGAGATGCTCGGCGTATACTACAGCCAGCACTACCGCCAGCTGGCCGCCGATCGCCCGGTCTGCCTGGACTTCCGCGCCCTGCGCTTCCCCGGCCTGATCAGCGCCTTTACCGTGCCCTCCGGCGGCACCAGCGATTACGGTCCTGAAATGCTCCACGCCGCCGCCCAGAACGAACCCTACGCCGCCTTTGTGCGCGAAGACAGCTGCATCCCCTTTATGGCCATGCCAGACGCCGTCACCGCGCTGCTCAACCTGGCCAAGGCCCCGGCTGCCAACCTCAGCCGGCGCATCTACAACATCACCAGCTTCAGCCTGACCGCCGGCGAGTTCCGCGACCAGGTGCGGCGCTACTTCCCCGAGGCCGAGATCAGCTTCAAGCCTGACCTGAAGCGGCAGGGGATTGTCGACAGCTGGCCGGCCGGCCTGAACGACAACGACGCCCGCCGGGATTGGGACTGGAAGCCCGAGTATGACCTGGAGCGCTCCTTTACCGAATACCTGGTGCCGAATATTCGCCAGCGCTACCAGTAAGGTGTTATCATCAACGGTGGCGCGGGGGAAACTGCCCCCCGCGCCACCGTCAGCCTGAATCTTACCGGCTTTGGGGAGATGAGAGCGTAATGGTGAAAAGCAAAAATGCACCCACAGGCCGGCCTGGGCCGGTCATTTTATTTGGCTCAGGCGAGACCTCGCCCAGCGGGCGCAAGGTGTTCGACCGGGTCTTGAAGGGCCTGCCCGCCGCGCCGCGCCTGGCGCTGCTCGAAACCCCCGCCGGTTTCGAATTGAACTCGGCCCAGGTGATCGGCCGGGTGGCCGAGTTCTTCCAACAGCGGCTGCAGAACTACGCCCCGCAGGTGATCCGCGTGCCGGCCCGCCGGCGTGGCACGCCGTTCAGCCCGGATGACCCGCAGGTGGCGGCCCCGCTGCTGGAAGCCGACCTGGTCTTCCTTGGCCCCGGCAGCCCCAGCTATGCCGTGCGCCAGCTGCGCGACAGCCTGGCCTGGCAGTACGTGCGCGCCCGTCACCGCCTGGGCGCTCCGCTGGCGCTGGCCTCCGCCGCCGTCGTGGCCATCAGCGCCTTCGCGCTGCCGGTGTACGAGATCTATAAAGTGGGTGAAGACCCGCACTGGAAGCCCGGGCTGGATTTCTTTGGCGATTATGGGCTGCCGCTGGTCTTCGTGCCGCACTGGAACAACAACGACGGCGGCGAAGAGCTGGACACCAGCCGCTGCTTTATGGGCCAGGAGCGCTTCAGTATGCTGGTGGACATGCTGCCGCCGGATATCACCGTGGTCGGGATCGACGAGAAGACTGCCTTGCTGCTGGATATCCCGGCCGGCGAGTGTCACGTGATGGGCCTGGGCGGGGTGACGCTGATCCACACCGGTCACGGTCACCACCCGGCCCCCGGCGCAGCCGGGGACGGGCTGGATGAACTGGCCGCCCGGCGCGACGGGCATATCCACTGCTACCGTGACGGCGAGAGCTTCCCGTTGAGCGCCTGCTGCCCGGTCGACTTCCAGGTGCTGCTGAACGACCTGCCGCCGGAGGCCTGGCGCCAAGCCCCGGATGCCCCCCAGCACCCGCAGGAGCAGCGCCAAGCGGCTACCGGCGCAGGCGAGCCTGAAG
>JBJSYW010000464.1:0-5091 GCA_046089985.1 Chloroflexota bacterium | reverse complement strand
ACGGGGCCAGGATCAGCTCAACATCGCCGATGCGGGTGAAGTACGCTTCCACCGGCTTCTCGTTGACGATGAACTTGCCCGAGCCAGCCATCACGCGCACGCGGGCGGTAGCTTCTTTGCGACGACCAACGCCTTCGTAGTATTGCACTGCCATTGTTCCTACTCCTTACCCATCGCGAACGGCTTGGGCTCCTGGGCGGCGTGCGGGTGCTCGGGCCCAGCGTACACTTTCAAGTTCTTGATCACCTGGCGGCCGTACTTATTGTGCGGCAGCATGCCCCATACCGCAGCGCGGATCACCCGGTCGGGGAAGCGCTTCAGCTGGTCTTTCAGGCTGGTCTCGGTCAGACCACCCGGGTACTGGGAGTGGCGGTAATAGAACTTTTCAGTCAGTTTGTTGCCCGTCACCCGGATTTTCTCGCAGTTGATCACCACCACATAATCGCCGGTCTGCATGCCGGGAGTGAAGTCCGGCTTGTGCTTACCCAGCAGGAGGTGGGCAATCTGAGTCGCCAGACGACCCAGGTTCTGGTCGTTAGCGTTCACCAGCCACCAGTTCTGGGTGATTTCTGCTGCTTTCGGGATATAAGTCTTGTCCACGCTCATACTCTCCGCTTTCGACGGGCTATCGCACCGCCGGATTGCTATATTACGTCTCGTACCTGGTTATTCCTCGTAAACCACTTCCACCAACTCCAGCCCGTGCGCCGGCGCCAGGGCCTGCACGACTGTCGTTGGGGGCGCCTGGAGCAGCTGCCCAACCGCAGTGGATGGGAGCCGCCCACGGCCGATCTCCACCTGGAAACCGACCAGGCGGCGGGCCATGTGATACAGGAAGGCGTTGGCGCTGATCTCGAAGATCAGCTCGCCGGCCTCGTTTTCCAGCCAATCGGCCTGCCGGACTGTGCGCACGGTTGAGCCTGCGGCCCGGGGCGGGGTACCGAAGGCGGCGAAATCGTGCGTGCCGGGCAGGGCTGCCGCCGCCAGCCGCATCCGTTCCACTGCCACCGGGGGCCAGATCCGCCAGGCGAAGTGTTCGCGCAGGGGATCTCGTACCGGGTGGCAGAAGATGCGGTAGCGATAGCGGCGGTAGCGGGCGTCGTAGCGGGGGTGAAAGGCGGGGTCTGCTTCACGCACCTCCTGGGCGGCCACATCGGCCGGCAGGTGGGCGTTGAGGGCAGAGCGCAGCGCATCCGGGCCGTGCCGCCATTCGAGGTCGAATGCGATCACCTGCCCGGAGGCGTGGACGCCCGTATCGGTGCGGCCGGAGCCAAGCAGGGAATGAGCCTGCCCGTCCAACCGGCGCAGGGCGTCTTCCACCACACCCTGCACGGTGCGTCCTTCTCTCCCGCTCGCCTGGCGCTGGAACCCATAAAACTGGGCGCCGTCGTAAGCGAGGATAACCTGGTAACGTGCCATTGGCTGCCGGTACGGGTGTGCCTGGCTGCCTGTATTCACCGCCCCCGGGGGGGCGGTCAAAACCTAGTCTTCGACCAGCTCAAGGATGACCATCTCGGCCGCATCGCCCTGGCGGGGGCCAAGCTTGATCATGCGCGTGTAACCGCCGGGGCGGTTCTGGAAGCGCGGGGCGATCTCGTCGAACAGCTTGCGCACCGCGGCGGGGTCGCTCAGGCGAGCGGCCGCCAGGCGGCGGGCGTGCACCATGTCTTCGTTGCCGGCGGCGTTGCCGCGCTTAGCCAGGGTGATCAGGCGCTCGGCCTGGCCGCGAATGGCCTCAGCCTTGGTGCGGGTGGTCTGGATGCGCTCGTGCTCAAAGAGCTGCTTGACCAGGATGCGCCGCAGAGCTGTCCGCTCGTCCTTGCTTCGGCTCAGTTTGTAACCAGCTACTCCGTGTCGCATAACACCTTACTCCGATTCTTTGTCAATTCCATCTTTGAGGTAGCCCTTCTCGCGCATCTTCTGGCGCAGCTCATCCAGGCTTTTCTCGCCGAAGTTGCGGATGGACATGACTGCCTCATCGCCTTTTTCAAGAAGCTCGAGCACTTCGCCCACCGTGGTGATGCCGGTGCGCTTCAACGAGTTGAAGACGCGCACCGAGAGGTCCAGGTTTTCGATGGGGGTCTCGATGATCTCACTGGTCAGCCGGCTGCCTTCCTCTTCTTCGAGGGCGATGGCGGCCAGCGATTCTTCGCTGATCCCGGCGATGTGGCGCAGGTGATCGATGATGATCTTGGCGGAGGTGCTGAGCGATTCCTCAGGGCCCACCGTGCCGTCGGTCCAGATCTCGAGGATCAGTTTATCAAAGTTGGTGGACTGGGCCACGCGGGCGTAGCCGACGTCCCAATTCACGCGCCGCACCGGGCTGTAGATGGCGTCGACGGGCAGCTCGCCGATGGGCAGGCGCCCGATGCGATCGTCGGCAGGGGAGTAGCCCCGGCCGCGCTCGACGGTCATCTCGATTTCCAGGTGCGCTTCGTCGTCGTCCACCGTGAACAGGTACAGGTCCGGGTTGACGATCTCTACTTCCGGCGGGGTGATGATATCCCCGGCGGTGACCACGCCGCTGCCGCGCACTTCCAGGTGCAGGCGAGCGGTGTCAACATCATACAACTTCATCCGCAGCTGCTTGATCTGCAGCATGAGCCGGATTACGTCCTCGCGGACGCCCGGGATATCGCTAAACTCATGCTGCACATCGGCAATGCGGATTGAGGTGACCGCCGCGCCCTCCAGAGAGGAAAGTAACACCCGGCGAAGGGCGTTACCCAGCGTGATGCCATAACCACGCTCTAGCGGGCTGATGATGAACTTGCCGTAGTTGCGCGCTTCTGCTTCACGCTCAATCTTCGGCGTAACCATATTACTCAAACCGATCACGGTTCACCTCATCCCCATTGAACAAGAGGTTTTTTCCGTTGGCAACCAGCCAGTTAGCGGACCGCCAACACGTTGGTGCGCTCGGGTGAGCGCGCCAACGTGATCTTCCTCACTACGGATTACCGAGAGTAGTACTCGACGATCAACTGTTCTTGCAGGTTGCTGTCGATCTCGGAGCGCTCGGGCATGCGGATCACACTGCCGGACAGGCCGCGCAGATCGCGGCTTAACCAGGCGGGCACCGGCCGATCTTCGGCGATATCCGCCAGTTCTTTGAAGTAGGTGCGGCGGCGAGAGCCATCGCGCACAGTCACCATGTCACCGGGGGTGACCATCATCGACGGGACGTCGGTGCGGCGCCCGTTGACCGAGAAGTGGCCGTGGGTGACGAGCAGGCGCGCCTGGGCACGATCGCCGGCGAAACCGAGGCGGAAGACCACGTTGTCCAGGCGGGACTCGAGGATCTGCAGCAGGTTGAGACCGGTCAGGCCGCGGCGGCCGAGGGAGATCTCGTAGTAGCGGCGGAACTGGCGCTCCAGGATACCGTACACGCGGCGAGCTTTTTGCTTGGCGCGCAGCTGGCGGTTATAGTCCGAGTCGCGGCGGCGGCGGAACTGCGCCCCTTTGCCATGCTGTCCAGGGGGATAACCACGGCGTTCAACCGAGCACTTGGGGGTGAAGCAGCGCTCGCTCTTCAGGAACAGCTTTTCGCCCTCGCGCCGGCACAATCGACAAACTGGCCCACGATACTTAGCCATATGTTTAAGTTCCTATCCTTCCTAAATTCAGTTTACACGCGGCGTTTCTTCGGCGGCCGGCAGCCGTTGTGCGGGACCGGGGTCACATCCGAGATGGCGGTCACGCGCAGGCCCAAAGCCTGGACAGCCCGAATAGCCGATTCTCGGCCCGGGCCGGGACCCGTGACAAACAGCGCCACTTCCTGCAAGCCCATCGCCATAGCGGCTTTGATGGCCTGCTCGGCAGCCAGGCGGGCGGCAAACGGGGTGCTCTTGCGCGAGCCCTTGAAACCGGCTGAGCCGGCGCTGCCCCACGCCACGGCGTTGCCCTGGGTGTCTGTCACGGTAATGATCGTATTATTGAACGACGCGTTGACGTGGACCTGTCCAGAGGACAGCATCCGCTTCACTTTCTTGGTTGCGCCCTTGCGGCGCGCAGCACGTACACTCTGAGCCATAGTACCTCACTATTGATTGATAGACCACGTACTGTTCTATCCTGCTTATCGCTCGTTACCCAGACAGCCGCGGGGAGGAAGGAAAGACCCCATCCAGACAGCCAGGCGATAAACAGACCAAAGGCGTCCTGCCCGGGGAGGACCGGGTAAGACGCCCAAAAGGTCTTATTTCTTGCCGCCGCGGCGCCGACCGCGACCGGCCACCGTCTTCTTGGGGCCTTTGCGGGTGCGAGCGTTGGTGCGGGTGCGCTGACCGTGCACCGGCAGGTTGCGGCGGTGACGCAGGCCACGGTAGCTGCCGATTTCGATCAGGCGCTTGATATTCAGCTGCACCTCGCGGCGCAGGTCGCCTTCCACCTTCCAGTGCGAGGCGATGTACTCGCGCACCAGGTTGGCTTCGGCGTCGGACATGTCTTTGACCCGCTTGTCCGGGTCTATTTTCGTCGCGGCCAGGATTTCATGCGAGCGCTTCAGACCGATACCATACAGGTAGGTCAGGCCAATTTCAACACGCTTGTTACGCGGGAGATCAACACCTTCGATACGTGCCATGTTCGCCTATCCTTGTCTCTGCTTGTGCTTTGGATTGGTGCAAATCACGAACAGAATGCCTTTGCGCTTCACAACCTTGCAGTTTGCGCAGCGTTTTTTGATCGACGCTGTTACCTTCATGAAAACACTCTCCTGTGCTTCGGCCTACGGACACTTTCTGGGCCCGAATCTGGCCAGCCAAAACTCCGATTATACTTGTTCCCGTCTATTTCGTCCAGACTAAATCCGAAGTTTTTATGCTGGATTTGCCATGCCTGGCAGAGCAAATCCAGCATAAAAACCGTCATGGAAGCGTCAGGATCAACGGCTCGCCGTCGGTGACTGCGACGGAGTGCTCAAAGTGAGCCGTCAGCGAGCCATCGGCTGAAACCACGGTCCATTCGTCTTTCAGGACCCGCGTGCGCGGCGTCCCCACCAGGACCATCGGCTCCAGGGCAATCGTCATGCCGGGACGCAGCAGAACGCCGCGACCGGGCGTGCCATAGTTGGGCACCTGCGGGCCTTCG
>JBJSYW010000463.1:0-8629 GCA_046089985.1 Chloroflexota bacterium | reverse complement strand
CATCCGGCAAGCGCCGACCGAGTGAATATAAAAGGAGAAACAAATGCCTACCATTAAATCGATCGAAGACCTGAAACGTGTGCGCGAAGAAGCGCTGCAGAAGCGCCAGCTCAAAAACGAGCCGGGCCACGTGCAGATTATCGTTGGCATGGGCACACCGGGCATCGCCGCCGGGGCGCGCGAGACGATGAAAGCCATCCTGGATTATATCGAGAGCGAGAACCTGTCCCAGATCCTGGTGCGCCAGACCGGCAACATCGGCATCGACTCCTTTGAGCCGATCGTGCAGGTGGTGATCGGCGACCAGCCGATGGTGACCTACGGCAAAGTAACCCCCGAGCTGGCCCGGCGCATCATGAAGGACCATGTCGTCGGCGGCCAGGTGGTCAAAGCAAACGTTATCGGAGCGTAATATGCCATTTTTCCGCTCGCATGTACTGGTATCCGTCGACCCCGAGTGCCTGGCGCGCGGCGCCCACGAGCTGATCGATGCCCTGGATGACGAACTGGTCGCCCAGGGGTTGGTCGGCGAAGTGCAGGTGCTCGAGACCTCCCGCCTGGGCGACCCGCAGCAGTACGGGCCGGACCTGGTGGTCTACCCCGAAGGCGTGCACTACGTCAACCTGTCGGTTGACGATATCCCCTATCTGGTAGAAGAGCACTTCCTGAAGGGGCGCGTGGTGCAGAAATTCCTGCTGCGCGAGGCCCCGGTGGTGGACGAGGAGCTTGGCCCGCCGAAGCCCAAGGAAGTGCGTATTGTGCTGCGCAACTGCGGCAAGATCGACCCGACCAACATCGAGGAGTACATCGCTGAAGACGGCTATATGGCGCTGGCCAAAGTCGTCAACGAGATGACCCCCGAAAGCGTGATTGAGACCGTGATCGCCTCCGGGCTGCGCGGGCGCGGCGGGGCCGGCTTCCTGGCGGCCAAGAAGTGGTCGCTGTGCCGGGGCAACCCGGGCGAGCAGAAGTTCGTCATCTGCAACGCCGATGAGGGCGACCCGGGCGCATTTATGAACCGCCGCGTGCTGGAAAGCGATCCGCACGCCGTGGTGGAAGGCATGACCATCGCCGCCTTTGCCATCGGCGCCAGCCGGGGCTACGTCTACTGCCGGGCCGAGTACCCGATTGCGGTTGAGCGGCTGAACATCGCCATCCGCCAGGCGCGCGAGCTGGGCCTGCTGGGCCAGGATATCCTGGGCAGCGGCTTCTCGTTCGACCTGGAAGTACGCATGGGCGCCGGGGCGTTCGTGTGCGGCGAAGAGACCGCCCTGATGGCCTCGATCGAAGGCCGGCGCGGCGAGCCGCGCCCGCGCCCGCCCTTCCCGGCCCAGCGCGGCCTGTGGAAACAGCCCTCCAATGTCAACAATGTCGAAACCTATGCCAACGTGCCGCAGATCATCCTCAACGGGCCGGAATGGTTCGCTTCGATGGGCACCGAACGCTCAAAAGGCACTAAGACCTTCGCCATCGCCGGCGACGTACGCAACACCGGCCTGATCGAAGTTCCGATGGGCATCACCCTGCGCGAGGTGATCTACGACGTAGGCGGCGGCATCGTCGACGACAAAGGCTTTAAGGCCGCCCAGATCGGCGGCCCAATGGGCGGCTGTCTGCCGGCCGAATATCTGGACTACCAGATCGACTACGAATCGCTGATCTCGGCCGGGGCCATGATGGGTTCGGGCGGTCTGGTGATCCTGGACGACGAAACCTGCATGGTCGACATCGCCCGCTACTTCATGGAGTTCACCCAGGATGAAAGCTGCGGCAAGTGCACCCCCTGCCGGGTGGGCACCCGCCGCATCCTCGACCTGCTGGAGAAGATCTGCGGCGGCAATGGCGAACACGGCGATATCGAGACGTTGGAAGCGCTGTGTCACGAAGTGCGCACCAACAGCCTGTGCGGCCTGGGCCAGGGCGCCCCGAACCCGGTGCTCAGCACGCTGGAAAAGTTCCGCTCCGAATACGAAGCGCACGTCTATGAGAAACGCTGCCCGGCTAAGGTCTGCAAAGCCCTGATCCGCTACGATATCATAGAAGGCCCCTGCACCGGCTGCACCGTGTGCGCCCGCAACTGCCCGGTGGAGGCCATCAGCGGCGAGCGCCGCCGCACCCACACCATCGACCCCGAGACCTGCGTACGCTGTGGCATTTGCGTCCAGGTGTGCAATTTCAATGCAATCCAGGTGATTTCCGAGCCTGCCAAAATCGCTGCATAAGGAGGACCTGATGGCCGATATCAAGACCAAGAACGGATACAGCGCCGCAGTCACGGCTGCCATCGAAAAACATGGCCGCCAGCACGACGCGTTGATCCCGATCTTGCTGGAGCTGAACAAAACTTTGGGCTACGTCCCGGGCGAAGCGCTGGCGGAAGTGCGCAAGCAGCTGCACGCTCCCAAGGATGGGATCTACGTTCAACAAAGCCAGCTGTTCGGCCTGGCGAGCTTCTACCACATGCTCTCCACCCGGCCGCGCGTCCGGCACTTGGTGCTGTTCTGCGAAAGCGCCCCCTGCCATGTGATGGGCGGGCGCCAGGTCTGGCAGGCGCTGCAGGAAAACCTGCAGCTCAAATCCGGGCAAACCAGCCCGGACGGCAAATGGTCCCTGGTGACCACCAGCTGCCTGGGCGTGTGCGGCATCGGCCCGGTGGTGGTGATCGATGAGGACATGTTCGGCAACGTGACCCCCGAGCAGCTGCCCGAGATCCTGGGGCGGTACGAGTAAACGGAGGCGGTGATGACAGTAAAGCGTTCCATGATCCTTGTCTCTGACGATCCGGTGAGCGTCGAACGCGGCGCCGAGCAGATCTTCCAGCGTCTGCAGGCCGAGCTGGAAGCGCGCGGGCTGGAGGGCGAAGTCGCCCTGTCGAAGATCGTCAACGTCGGTCGCAGCGATGCCAAGCCGCTGGTGATCGTTTACCCCGAGGCGGTGGTCTACGGCCCGGTCAAACCGGAAGACGCCGGACGCATCGTCGAAGAACACCTGTACAAGGGTCGCGTGGCTGAAGAGCTGCTGGCCCCCAAGCGTGAGCTGACCGGGCACATCAGCTGGCTCAACGCCCGCAAGGGCACCCTGCCGGCCGAACACCGCATCGTGCTAGAGCGCGCCGGCAAGATCGACCCGGAGAGCATCGACGATTACATCGTCCATCACGGGTACGAAGCGCTGGTCAAGGCGCTGACCGAAATGACCCCCAAGCAGGTGGTGGCCGAGATCGACGCCGCCGGCCTGCAGGGGCGCGGCGGGGCCGGCTTCCCGGTCGGCCGCAAGTGGAGCTTCGTCGCCGGCACCCCCGGGGATGTCAAGTATGTGATCTGCAACGCCGATGAGAGCGAGCCGGGCACCTTCAAAGACCGGGTGATCCTGGAAAGCGATCCGCATTCGGTGGTCGAGGCCATCGCCATCGCCGCCTACGCCGTCGGAGCGCACGAGGGTTACATCTACATCCGCGGCGAGTACCAGCTGGCGCAGCAGCGCTTCCAGCGCGCCATCGAGCACGCCATGACCTACGGCCTGCTGGGCGAGAACATCCTCGACAGCGGCTTCAGCTTCCACCTGCACGTGCACTCCGGCGCCGGGGCCTACGTGTGCGGTGAAGAGACCGCCCTGATCGAGTCGATCGAAGGCAAGCGCGGCGAGCCGCGCTCCCGCCCGCCCTACCCCACCACCCACGGCCTGTGGGGCAAGCCGACCCTGGTCAACAACGTCGAAACCCTGGCCAATATCCCGCCCATCATCCGCAACGGCGGCACCTGGTACCGCGAGATCGGCACCCCCAGCAGCCCGGGCACCAAGGTCTACACCATCTTCGGCAACGTCAACCAGACCGGCGTGATCGAAGTGCCGATGGGCATCACCCTGCGCGAGGTGATCAACATCTACGCCAGGGGCATGAAGCACAATGCCCCGCTCAAGCTGGCCCAGACCGGCGGCTCCAGCGGCTCGATCGTCCCCTCCATCTTGCAAGACACCCCGATGGATTTCGAATCGTACCGCAAAGCCGGCGTCTCGCTCGGCTCCGGCGCGCTGCTGATCTGCGACGAGAACACCTGCGTGGTCGACCTGGTCAAGGTGCTGCTGCAGTTCTTCCGCTTTGAAAGCTGCGGCAAGTGCACCCCGTGCCGTATCGGCACCCAGCGCTGCTACGAGATCGTCAAGGGCATCACCGAAGGGCGCGGCCAGCTCTCCGACTTTAGCGACCTGATGCATATCACCGAGCAGATGGAACGCCTGTCGAACTGCGGCCTGGGTCAGACCGCTTCGGCCCCGATCCGCGACATGATCAAACACTTCCGCACCGAAGTGGAAGCCCACATGCGCCTGGGCGCCTGCCCGAGCGGGGTCTGCCCGATGGTGACGGAAGACGAACCGGTAGAAATTGCCGCGGCTGAATAACCTGGCCGGCGGTCTAAAAAACAAAGAGAGGTAGCATGGTAAAAATCACGATTAACGGCCAGGCAGTTGAAGCCAGCGAAGGCACCACCGTGCTGCAGGCGGCACGCTCGGCCGGCATCCAAATCCCCACCCTGTGCGATCACCCGGCCCTCGAACCGTACGGCGGCTGCCGCCTGTGCATGGTCGAAATCCAGGGCTGGCGCGCCCCCGCGGCTTCCTGCACGCTGCCGGTCGCCCCAGGCATGATCATCCAGACCGACACCCCCAAGCTGCGCGCTTCGCGCAAGTTTGTGCTGGATATGCTCTTCAGCGAGCGCAACCACTTCTGCCCCTTCTGCCAGGAATCCGGCGGCGACTGCGAACTGCAGAACAACGCCTACGGCCAGGGCATGACCCAGTGGGACTTCCAGCCCAACTGGAAGAAGTTCGAGGTGGATGCCAGCCACAAGCACTATGTGATGGACCACAACCGCTGCATCCTGTGCCGGCGCTGCATCCGCGCCTGCTCGGAACTCACCGCAAACTTCACCCTCAGCGCCGCCGAGCGCGGCTCGTCCACGATGGTGGTGGCCGATTACGGCCTGCCGCTGGGCAGCAGCTCGTGCGTTTCGTGCGGGATGTGCGTGCAGGTCTGCCCCACCGGCGCCCTGATCGACCGCTACGCCGCCTACAAAGGCCACAGCAAAGACTGGACCGCCACCCAGAGCACCTGCAACGGCTGCAGCACCGGCTGCAGTACGGTGGTGTGGAGCCGCGATAACCAGCTGGTCAAGATCGAAGGCGATTGGAACGGCGCGGTCAATGGCGGTATGATGTGCGAGATCGGGCGCTTCAAGCCGGTCAGCGATCGCCGCACGCGCCTGAGCCAGCCGCTGGTCCGCAAAGACGGCAAGCTGCAGCCCAGCACCTGGGAAGAAGCCATCCACGAAGTCAGCACCCGCCTGGCTAAACTGGCCGGTCAGAACGGCCACGGTGTGGCGGCTCTGGCCTCCACCCGCCTGCCGGCCGAAGACCTGGCGCTGTTCCGCCGCCTGTTTGCAGACGGCCTGGGCAGCGGCATGGTCACCAGCATCGAAGAAGGCGTGCCCACCGGCGCAGCCTATGCCCTGGCGGAGACCCTGGGCCACCCGTTTGAAAGCAAGATGGACGACATCAAGCAGGCCGACCTGGTGCTGGCGATCGGGGTTGACCTGATCGACAACCACCAGGTGCTGGGCTTCTTCCTCAAGCGCCTGCTGCCCGCCGAGACCCCGCTGTTTGTGGTCGATCCGGGTGAAAACGAAATGAAGCACATGGCCAACCTGGTCTTCGAGCCGGCCGCCGGCCAGGACCTGCAGTTGATCGACGCGCTGCGGCGCGGCCTGAGCGGCGAGACCCTCGCCGCCGGGGAGGTGGGCCTGCTGTGCCAGGCGCTGGCTGAGGCGCAGCGCCCGGCGATCGTGTATGGCAAGGGCATCAGCCGCCAGAACAGCGAAACCCTGCGCCAGTTGAACGCCCTGTGCAACGACCTGCGCCAGATGGGCAAGCGCCCGGCGCTGCTGGGCGTCAAGGGCGAGTCGAACAGCCTGGCCGCCGCCCAGTACGGGCTGGACAAGACCTTCAGCGTGGAAGGCCGCCAGATGGCCTACCTGGCGATCGGCGACGACTTCCCCAGCCGCCGGCTGCTGGAGCGCGCCGCCCAGGCGCCCTTCAAGGTGGTCCAGGCCACCTATGCTTCCGCGCTGACCGAGATGGCCGACGTGGTGCTGCCGGTGAGCGGCTGGGCCGAGCACGGCGGGCACTTCCTGAACATGGATGGCCGGCTGCAAAAGTCCGAGGCTGTGCTGAATGCCCCGGCAGGCGTACGGTCGCACCGCCAGGTGCTCACCGAGCTGGCGGGCTGCCTGAACATCGATCCTACCTGCGACTGGAAAGCCGCCCTGAGCGAGCGCGTCTCGCCGGTGGCGCTCGATCTGGACGTAGATTAACGGTTGGAAGGAGCGGTACATACAATGACAACCAACGAACAAAAGCCCAAGATCTCCAGCGACTGGATCGCCGGCTGCGCCGGCTGCCACATGTCCCTGTTGGACATGGACGAGCGCCTGCTGCTGGTGGCCGAGCTGGCCGATATCCGCGCCACCCCCATCACCGATCTGAAGCACCCCGACGAGAGCGGTGTGGATGTGGGCATCCTGGAAGGCGGGGTCAACAACTCGTCGAACGAGGAAGTGGCCCTGCGCATGCGCAAGCGCTCCAAGATCCTGGTGGCGCTGGGCGACTGCGCCGTGTTCGGCGGCGTGCCGGCCCTGCGCAACCTGTGCGGCCTGCAGGAAGCCCTCCAGCGCGCCTATGTCGATACCGAGAGCACCGACAGCCAGGGTCAGATCCCCAGCGATCCTGAGCTGGCCCAGATGACGCGCGTGCGCGCCCTGCACGAAGTGGTGCCAGTAGACGTCTCGGTGCCCGGCTGCCCGCCCGATGCGGATGTGATCTTCCACGTTCTGAGTGAGCTGGCCCAGGGCCGCAAGCCCGAGCTGACGGGCGAGCTGCTGCACTGGCACTAGAGGTAAAGATGAGCGAAACACTAACCGCCACCCGCGCGCCCGCCGCGCAAAAAATCACCATCGAACCGGTGACCCGGATCGAAGGGCATGCCAAGATCACCGTGCGCCTGAACGACGCCGGCACGGTCGACCATGCCTACCTGCATGTGAACGAGTTCCGCGGTTTCGAGAAATTCTGCGAAGGCCGCCTGGTGATCGAGATGCCCTCCATCACCCCGCGCATCTGCGGCATCTGCCCGGTCAGCCACCACCTGGCTGCCGCCAAAGCAGCCGATGAAGTCTATGGCTGCCCGCCGCCCCGCCCGGCCACCCTGCTGCGCGAACTGATGCACATGGGCCAGGTGATCCAGAGCAACGGGATGCACTTCTTCGAGCTGGCCGGCCCCGACCTGCTGCTCGGCTTTGACGCCGATCCGGCTACCCGCAATGTGATTGGCCTGGCCGGCATCGACCCGGTGCTGGCCAAGAAGGCGATCGGCCTGCGCAAGTTCGGCCAGAACATCATCCATGTGCTGGGCGGACGGCGCATCCACCCCAGCTTCGCCGTGGTGGGTGGGGTCAATAAGGCTCTCAGCCAGGCCGACCGCGACGCGATCCTGTCCGGTATCGCCGAGAACATCGCCACCACCCAGTTGGGCCTGCAGATCGTCAAGGATTGGGCCGAGCGCAACCGCGAAGACGTCGATAAGTTCGGCGTGTTCTCCAGCGGCTACATGGGCCTGGTCACCCCGCACGACAGCCTGGAGCTGTACGAAGGCGCGGTGCGCCTGGTGGACAAGGATGGCGCGCAGCTCGAGAAGTTCCCCGCTCCCGACTACCTGGATTACATCGCCGAGCACGTCGAGAACTGGTCGTACCTGAAATTCCCGTACTACAAGAAGATGGGCTGGCCGGACGGCGTATACCGCGTCGGCCCACTCGGCCGCCTGAACGCCAGCAAGTCGATCGACACCCCGCTGGCCAACGCCGAACTGCAGATCTTCAAGTCGCTGAACGGCGGCCGCCCGGTCGAGAACACCCTGCACTACCACTACGCCCGCATGATCGAAGTGCTGTTCTGCCTGGAGCGCGCCGAAGTTATCCTGAACGACCCGGATGTGCTCAGCACCGAGATCCTCAACACCCGCCACGATTACCGCGGTGTGGGCGTGGGCGTGCTGGAAGCACCGCGCGGCACCCTGTTCCACCACTACTGGGCCGACGAGCACGGCCAGTTGGAGCGCG
This sequence comes from Chloroflexota bacterium, assembly GCA_046089985.1. Taxonomy (GTDB): domain Bacteria; phylum Chloroflexota; class Anaerolineae; order Anaerolineales; family UBA4823; genus RBG-16-57-11. The sequence continues at coordinate 458 of JBJSYW010000463.1, read as the reverse complement.
TCAACCTGATCGTCGCCACCGGCCATAACAACTGGGCCATGTGCGAAGCGGTGGACAGCGTGGCCAAGACCTACATCCAGGGCCCCAAGATCCACGAGGGCATGCTGAACCGGGTCGAAGCCGCCGTGCGCGCCCACGACCCCTGCCTGTCGTGCTCGACCCATGCGGTCGGCCAGATGCCGATCCAGGTCGAACTGGTAGACGCCCAGGGCGTCCTGCTGGACCGCGTGGTGCGGGAAGGCTGATCGCATAGAATGAACCTGATCGTGGGGTACGGCAACCCAGACCGCCAGGACGATGGCCTGGCATGGCACGTGCTGTGTGGCATCGCCGGGCGGCTGGGTCGCCCGATCCCCACGATCGAAGAGGGCTTCGAGCCGATGGGCCCGGACCCGCATATGCTGTTTGTTTTCCAGCTCACCCCCGAGATGGCCGAGCTGGTCGCCGGGTATGACCGG
>JBJSYW010000462.1:0-3248 GCA_046089985.1 Chloroflexota bacterium | reverse complement strand
GATGGATATCCAGATGCCGGGCATCGATGGGCTGGAGACCACTCGCCGCCTGCGCGCCCTGCACGATCCGCAGCTGGCGCGTATCCCGGTGATCGCCCTGACCTCGCTGGCGATGATCGGCGCTCGCGAGTGCTGCCTGGCTGCCGGGGTGGATGAATACCTGAGCAAGCCGGTTTCGCTGCCTGACCTGCTCAACTTGATCCGCTGCCTGGTGGGCCGCCCGAGCGCAGGGTGAGCCTGCGTCCGGTTCGCCGCCGCGCCTGGCCCACCCCGCCGGCCCTGGCGCGGCGCCGGTGAGGAATCCGCTCGGCCAGGCTAGGCGGGCGCTTCAGCCGCCGATCCGGCGGGTGATGAAATCAGTGAAGTCTACCAGCGCTTTTGATGGTTTGACCTCTTTCGGCCAGGCCAGCACCAGCCGGCTGCCGATCGTCTCTTGCAGCGGCACGATCTCCACTCCCGGGTTTTTGTGATACTCGACCAACCGCTGCATCATCAGCGCTACGCCGCTGTTCGATGCCACCAACCCCAGGATGCTCTCCACACGCAGGCTGGCATAGAAAATGCGCGGCTCGAACCCGGCGGCGCGGCAAGCATCCACCGCCAGTTCGTGGACGACGGTACCCTTATCGAACATGATGAAGTTTTCGTTAGCCAGATCTGCCAGCGCCAGGCTGCTCTGCCCGGCAAGCCGGTGCTGGGTCGACAGCACCGCGGCGAAGCGATCGCTGGCCACCTCGATGCAGGCATAGCGGGTCTTATCCAGGTAGTTATCGCGCAGGAAGGCCAGGTCGTACTGTTGGCTGGTCAGCAGCGGGAGCACCTCGACGGCTTCGCGCTCGTCCAGGGCCAGGCGCACCTCCGGGTATTCGCGTCCGAACTGGCCGATATAGGCCGAGATGCCATACTGGGCGATGACCGGTATCGAAACGATCGACAGCGTTGGCGCAGCCTTGTACGGCGCCACCGCTTTCAGCATGCCGCTGTAATCCGCCTCGATCGCCTGGGCGTGCGGCAGAAAGGCTTTGCCGCCGGCGGTCAGGCCGATTTTGCGCTTGCTGCGGTCGAACAGGATGAATCCCAATTCCTTCTCCAGCGCGATGATCTGCTTGGAGAGCGACGATTGGGAGAGATATAACGCATCCGCAGCGGCGGAAAAACTGCCCGTTTCAACTACTTTTAGGAAGTACGCGGCCTGTTTGATTTCCATAAGCTCTCGCCCGAATCATTCCATTCTGGAATGGATTGTAACAGAAAATTGAATTGCTCATACAAGCGGGAACCGGTATCCTATTGGCAGCGATTTCGCCTGTCTCGAAGCCAACCAATCCAAGAAGGAGAAGCCCAATGCCTAAACCTCTGTTCCACCTGTTTTCTGTTCTGCTGCTGGCGAGTATGCTGATCAGTGCATGCAGCATACCGCCGGCTGCGCCGGCGCCAACGCAGCCCCCCACGCAAGCGCCGGCTGCCCCGGCAGCCGAAGCCCCCGCAGCAGTTTCCGGTGAAATCCCCCTGGCCGCAGCCGAAGCCGGCGCGCCAAAGGATATCAAGGGTATGAAGGTCTGTTATCTGCTGCCCACGCTGGCGAACACCTTCCTCAACGAGCTGTCAAAGTCGGTGAAGGCCCAAGCCGCCGCCGATGGCGTCGAAGTCTTTGTGTATGGCGCGGAAGAAGGCGGCGCCACCACGCAGTACAGCCAGATCGAGAACTGCGTCTCCCAGGGCGTCAATGCTATGATCGTTATGGCTCCCGGTTCGATTGAGAATGTGCTCCCGGCGGTCCAGGAAGCCCAGGCCAAGGGGATCAAGGTGATCGGCGTGCCGCCGGGCGATCTGGAGCCGTTCAACGCCATTATGCACACCGACCAGTATGAAGACGGCGTCCTGGTGGCGAAGATGGCGTGCGACTTTATCAATGCCACCTATCCGGACGCGGCGGATAAAAGCGTCGAGGTCGTGGTGGTGGGCAACGAGAGCGGCGAAAAGCAGATGTACCTGCGCTACCAGGGCTACCGCACCATCGCCGGCTGCCCCAAGGCCAACGTAGTCCAGTACATGGACCTGGCTACCGATAGTATGCAGGCCGGGTCCAGCGCGGTTGAGAACGTGCTCGCCGCGCATCCGAATGTAAAGGTCTTTGTCATGCAGTCCAGCGCCCACGCCCAGGGCGCGGCCCAGGCGGTCAAGGCGCTGCCCAACGTGGATGTGTCGAAGTATGCCGTCTTCGCCGGCGATATGGACCCTACCATGATCGACACGATCAAGTCCTGCCAGGACCCCTACAAGGGCCTGGTCGCCATCGGCGGCACCTCGCTGGATAAAACCACCTATGCGCTGCTCAAGCTGGTGCTGCAGGGCGCAGCCTACCCGCGCATCACCAATGATGTGCTCGAGCCGATCCACTGCGAATTCAAGTAGGTTATCTGCCAGGCACAAAGGCGCAGCGCAGGAGATGCGGAGAATGGTGCGATGAACAACCCAACCGTGGTGCTTTCCCTCAAGGAACTGACCAAAAAATACCCCGGCGTGCTGGCCCTGGACAGCGTGTCTATCGACTTTCTGGAAGGGGAAGTGCATGCCTTGCTGGGGGAAAACGGGGCCGGCAAATCCACGCTGATCAAGGCGGTGGCGGGGGCAATCCGCCTGGATGGCGGTATGATCTGCAACGCTGGGCAGGACTACGCTCAAATGACCCCGCATCTCTCGCGCAGCCTGGGCATCGAGGTGATTTACCAGGAATTTAACCTGGTGCCCACCATGTCGGTGGCCGAAAACATCTTCCTGTGCGACCGGGTCGGCAGCCGGCTGTTGGTGGACTATGCCGCCATGTGGCGCAAGTCACGCGAGATCTTCCAACTGTTTGACGTGGATATCGACCCGGCCGCCCTGGTGCGTGACCTGTCTCCAGCCAAGCAGCAAATTGTTGAGATCGCTAAAGCCGTTTCGAAAAATGTAAAAATCCTGATCATGGATGAACCCAGCGCCCCGCTTTCGGTGTCTGAAGTGGAGCATATGTTTGAGATCATCCAGCGCCTCAGGCAAAACGGCATTTCGATCATCTATATTTCTCACCGGCTGGAGGAAGTCTTCCGCATCTCGGACCGTGTCTCGGTCATGCGGGACGGCCGGTATCTGGCTACGAAGCGGACCAAAGACACCAACCGGCAGGAACTGATCAACCTGATGGTGGGGCGTGAGTTGAAAGAGAGCTACCCGCGCCATGCGAACCCGCCCGGCGAGGCAGCCCTGGA
>JBJSYW010000461.1:0-3157 GCA_046089985.1 Chloroflexota bacterium | reverse complement strand
CCGAAGTCACCGATATGCTGGCCTGGGGTGGGATGGCTGAAGACGAACTGCTGCGCCTGACTGCGGCGGTGGAGAAAGGCTCCGAACACCCGCTGGGCGAGGCGATCGTGGCGGAGGCCAACCGCCGCCAGCTGGCCCTGGATGAGCCGGAGGAGTTCTTTGCGATCTCTGGTCACGGCGTGGAAGCCGTGCTGGGCGGGCGGGCTGTGCTGGTGGGCAACACCCGGCTGATGGAAAAGAACGGGGTGAGCATCCCGGCCGAACTGCTGGCCGAGCGCGAGCAGCGCCAGCTGGAAGGCAAGACGGTGGTGCTGGTGGCGGTCGACTGCCAGCCGGCTGGGCTGCTGGCGATCGCCGACGCGGTCAAACCCGATTCGGCCCGCGCCATCGCCCGCCTGCACGAGATGGGCGTGCAGGTGGTGATGCTGACCGGCGACAACCAGCAGACCGCCGCCGCAGTGGCCCGTTCGGTGGGCATCAGCCGCGTGCGCGCTGAGGTGCTGCCGGCCGATAAGTCGGCCGAAGTCGGCGCGCTGCAGCAGGCCGGCCAGGTGACCGCCATGGTGGGCGACGGCATCAACGACGCCCCCGCGCTGGCGAAGGCCGATGTGGGCATCGCCATCGGCACCGGCACCGATGTGGCGATCGCGTCTGCCCCGGTGGTGCTGGTGGGCGGCAGCCTGAGCGGCGTGCCGCGCGCCATCAACCTCTCCCGCAAGGTGCTGCGCACCATCCACCAGAACCTGTTCTGGGCCTTCTTCTACAATGTAATCCTGATCCCGGCTGCCGCCCTGGGCGCGCTCAGCCCGATCCTGGCGGCCGGCGCAATGGCCTTCAGCAGCGTTTTCGTAGTCACCAACAGCCTGCGCCTGCGCAGCTTCAATACCGACTAATCCGTAATTGTGGAGCCGGCAGGCGCAGGCGGCCTGCCAGGCCCTGCCGGCCCACGCAATCCAATCTGGAGATCCAAGACATGAAAAAAACACCCGCACTGCTCATCCTCGCCGTCATGCTCAGCCTGCTGCTGGGCGCCTGCGCTCGCACCACCGCCCCGAACTTCGCCGAGATCCCGGCCGGCAAAGCTTTTGTCGATGGCGAGACGATCTTCTTCTCGCACACCGAGACCTCCGATCCGGGCGTGGCCGAACTGCTCACCAACATGATGAAATCGCCGGTGCTGGTCGTCCCGCAGCTGGCCGAGATCCCCGACAGCGTCCTGGCGCAGGTGTACGTCTTCCAGAACGGCGTAGCCGGCTCTGGTCCGTTCAAATTCCAGGCAGATGTGTTCCCCAACCAGCCGGGCGACCCGGGCTATTCGCCGCTGCGTAAGGTCGTGCTGGTCAAGTGGGTCAACGAGGCCGAGGCGAAGGAACTGAAGTCGGAAGCCGAGATCCTGGATCTGCAGGCGCAGGGCAAGCTGACCCTGGAAGTTTCGAACATCGTCGTCAACATGCCGTTCATGACCTGGAAGGGCGGGCAGCGCTGATGGATAACGTGATCCTGGTCGCCTTGATTACCGGGCTGACCGCCGGGGGGCTGAGCTGTTTTGCCGTGCAGGGCGGGCTGCTGTCGGCGTCGATTGCCCGCCAGGTGGAACTGGCCAACGTGGCCCGCGGGGCCGCCCCCGCTCCGGCCAAAGTCCCCGGCCGCAAGCCCGCCCCGCTGAAATTCCAGGGTGAGATGCTGCCGCCGATCCTGCTCTTCATGCTGGCCAAGCTGGTGGCCTATACGCTGCTGGGAGCGCTGCTCGGCGCGCTCGGCTCGGTCTTCAGCCTGTCGCCGGCCGTGCAGGGCGTGATCCAACTGGCGATCGGGGTCTTCCTGGTGGGCAACGCGCTGCGCATGTTCGAGGTCCACCCGATCTTCCGCTACTTCAGCTTCGAGCCGCCCGCCGCGGTGACGCGCTACATCCGCCGGGTCAGCAAGCGCGGCGACGCCTTCGTGACCCCGCTGTTCCTGGGCGCGCTGACTGTGCTGATCCCGTGCGGCGTGACCCAGTCGATGATGGCGGTGGCGATTGGCACGGGCAGCCCGCTGCTGGGCGCGGCGGTGCTGTTCGCCTTCGTGGTCGGCACCAGCCCCACCTTCGTGGGCGTCTCCTGGCTGGCCGCCGGGCTGGGCGGGATGTTCCAGAAGTACTTCTACCGCTTTGTGGCGGTGGTGGTGTTGGCGCTGGGCCTGATCTCGGTGGAGACCGGCCTGGTGCTGACCGGTTCGCCGGTCTCGGCGGCGAAAGTGGCCCGCATGCTGCGCCCGCAGGCCGCCGCCCAGGCCGCCCCGGCGCAGCCGGCCTCCGCTGCGCCCGCCTCGGCGGCCCCGGCCTCGGCCGCCCCGGCTTCCGCCGGGCAGGCCGCGCCCGCGGGAGCGGCCGAGGCCGCTCAAGCGCCGGCCGCAGCGCCGGAAGGCGCCGCCAAGGTCTATCAACTGACCGTGGAGAACGGCGGCTATGTTCCGGATGTGCTGGCGCTGCCGGCCAACCAGGAGATCGAGCTGCACCTGGTCACCAACGACACGCGCTCCTGCTCGCTGGCCTTTGTCATCCCGGCCCTGGACGTGCAGGAACTGCTGCCCGAGACCGGCGACGTGGTGGTTACCATCCCGCCGCAGGCCGCCGGGGTGACGATCGACTTCATGTGCTCGATGGGCATGTACACCGGTGTGTTCCAGTTCAAATAAGTGGAGAGAACATGGCGCGCGTAACCTATAGCATTCCCAACATGATCTGCCCGGCGTGTGTGATGCACCTGGAGGAATTGGAGGATGAGCTGCCTGGCATCCTGATGATCAAGGCCAGCTACCAGAAGCAGCGCATGGATGTCGAGTTTGACGAGCAGCGCGTCAGCGATCAGCAGATCCGCGCTGCGGTGGCCGAACTGGGCTACGAGATCAGCAACTGACCGCCGCCGGGCCTTCAACGGCCCGGCGAATCAAAAAATCGGGAAGCCGTGGCTGGCCTCCCGATTTTTTGATTCGTACCGCGCTAGCGTTCGTAGGAACGCGCTAGCGTGCGTACGCACGCGCTAGCGGTTGTTGAACCAGTTGTAGGCGTAATACCCGCTTGCGTCGGTGGCCTCCAGCCGGATGGCCAACTGCGGCACGCCTTCCAGCCCGGCCGGGATGTTGAAGGTGAACGCCTGCGAGCCGCCGGCCCCGGTGT
>JBJSYW010000460.1:0-2501 GCA_046089985.1 Chloroflexota bacterium | reverse complement strand
GGTAGATCTCTACCTGCGGTGGGAGCGGCGGCGCCAGGCTGACCGGCAGCGGCCCGTACCACTCGGGTGCGCCGTCCAGGTTGACCACTTCCAGCTTGTAGTAGTATGTCTGGCCCGGCTGGGCGCTCAGATCGCTCCAGGTGTACACCGACCCGCCGGTGACCCCACCGGCGCCGGCCGTTCCCGGCCCGCCGGCGGTGGGTATCAGGTCGGCGTTCAACCGCCGGTATGGCCCGCCCGGTGTCTCGGCCCGGTACAGGTTGAACCCCAGGCAGTCGATCTCAACGCCGGTCTCCCAGCGCACCAGCAGCCCGCCTTCCACCTGCTCGGAGGCGGCCAGTTCCGCCAGTGTCACCGCGGTAGAACTAAACGTCCAGTAGTAATCTTCCACCTCGCCGCCGTCCACCAGCCCAAACGGCAGGTAGCTGCCGCTGTAGCCGGTCGGGTACAGCCGGAAGCGCGCATACAGTTCATGATTGACCACGTAGCTGCTGCCCACCGTCAGCGGCACGGATTGGCTGCCGCTGCTCAGGCTGCCCAGGTTTACTGCCTCGCCGGGGTCGCCGAAGTCGCCGTCGTTGTTCCAGTCGAACCAGCCCCACAACTGCCCGGCGCCACTGGCCGAGACGGTCAGGTTCTGCGTCCCGCCGGCGCTCCAACCGGTGGTGTTGGCCCGCTCCACACCGTCGTTATCGTCGGGAGTACTGGCGCTGCTGTCGTTCTCGGTCGTCACCGTCGCTCCCAGCCGCGGTGCGCCGGCCTGGTACAGGTGGCGGGCGCCGTCCTGCTCCAGGCTGGTATAGCCGTACGGCGCCGGCAGGTTGCCGAAGTCCATCCTGGACACATACCCCTGGCTGACGCCGGTCGTCGCCTGGTTGGCCTGCACCGTCTGGCCGGCGGTCAGCCCGTCCGTCGGGTCGCCCAGGCTGTCGGTCCCCTGCGGGCCAAGTTCAAAGCCGGCCGCTTGCGTAAAGCTCACCCGGTACATCCCCGTTCCAGCCGCCAGCAGCCCGCTGAAGCTGTATGCTCCGGCTGCATCGCTGTATGTGCTGAGCGCTTCGTCGTCGGCCGTGCCCCAGGTCTGGTCGCCGCCCTTGTAGTTCAGCGTCACCAGCGCGCCTGCCAGCACCGGCTCGCCGCCGCTGCGCGCCCCGTCGTCATCAAAGTCGCGCCAGGTCAGCCCGCTCAGCGTGCCCCGGCCCAGGCTTACCACCGTGGGCGAACCTGGCTGCTGCAGCACGGCGTCCTCGGTCACAATCGTGTATTCATCATTGATTGTAGCCGTGCCCTGGTTGGACAGCCCGGCCAGCTGGAATGGCAGACCGGCGTTCACCGTGGCCCGGTAGGTGATGATGACCGGTACGTTCGCCGTCAGGCCGGTATAGCTGACCTGCACCATCGTGTCGCCGCTGGTGTTGCCCTGCGTCACCACGCACCCCGTGCCGCAGGTCACGCTCCCCACCACCAGGCTGGTGTGGGGATCGAGGGTGTCGCTGTACCCGGCCGTCGAAGCGCTGGTGCTGCTGGTGAGCGTCACCTGGTACTTCAGCGTGTCGCCCGGCGAGATCGCCCCATCCCCGTTGGCGTCGATAAACGGCAGGCTGCGCGACGACGCTCCCGCCCCGCTCAAGGCGTCTTTCACCGCCGTAGCGCTGACCGCCAGCACGGTGTTGGCATCGTTGGCGGTGACCTGTGCCGCCCCAAAGCTGAACGTGGCTGCGTTGGTGATCACCGTACCCGCTGCCACGCCGGCTTTCACGTTGGCCGAGACCGTATAGGTGATGCGCCCACCGGCCCGCACCGTGACCGTATCGGCGATATCCCCGCTGCCGGTCGCGCTGCAGGTCGACCCGCTGCTGGCGGCGCAGCTCCAGGTGATGTTCTCCAGCTGGGTTGGGAAGCTGTCTGCCAGGCCGGCGTTCAGCGCATCGCTTGGCCCGCTGTTGCGCGCCACGATCCGGTAGGTTATGGACTCGCCCGGGGCCAGCCCGGGGTTGGGCGTGCTGCTCTTGCTCAACGCCAGCCCCACGCTGGGGGTCAGCGGGGTGGTCGCTGTGCTGCTGGTGCTGCCCGGGGTCGGGTCGATCACCCCTTCCGGGAGGCTGAACGAAGCCGTGTTCACCAGGCTGCCGGTGGCCGCAGACGCAAGCTTGCCTGAAACCGTGTAGGTGACCGTCGCACCGGCCTGCAAATCCACCAGGTCGTGGATGTCTCCCGTGCCCAGCGCGGTGCAGGCCGAGCCGCTGCCGGCGGTGCAGGCCCAGGTCACCTCGCTGAGCACAGCCGGGAAGGTATCGTTCAATGGGACATCCTGCACGTCGCTCGGCCCATTGTTGTGCAAGGTGATCGTATAGCCGATCGGTTCCGCCTGTCCGGGTACGGCGCCGGCCGGTCCGCTCTTGGCAATGACCAGGTGGGCGTTGGGCGTCAGCGTGGTGGTGAACGTACTGCTGTTATCCAGCGGGTGCGTGTCGTCGGCGCCGGCGGCGGTGGCCGCCACC
>JBJSYW010000459.1:0-7058 GCA_046089985.1 Chloroflexota bacterium | reverse complement strand
CCTCTCCGGCGGCAAGTTCTACCAGGTGCAGGTCGGTCAGCCGCTGTGGGTAGTGTATAGTTCGGACCATATCCATCGCTACCGGGTGACCGAGATCCGCAAGTACCAGAAGGTGGACCCCTTCAGCCTGACCAGCGACCTGATCGATCTGACCACCCAGGAGCGCCTGACCGTGGACCAGGTATACGATCACTATTACCAGGGTGATCACCACGTTACGCTGCAGACCTGCCTGGAAGGCGCCGGGCGCTCCGATTGGGGCCTGACCTTTGTCGTAGCCGAGCCGGACCAGGACTGAGCCGGGAGACGCGTTTGGGGCAGGCCATCCCCCGTGTGGGGGAAAGCCTGCCCCGGGTTTTATGCGGTGGAGGGCCGGCTCACGCCGGGCCGGGCAGCATCCATACGGGCGCTGCCCGTCACGCCCACCGCATCCGGCTTAGTACGTGCCGGATGGGAGGTAAGGCTCCCAGTAGAACCGATAGTCGGCGTCCCAGCCGCTCTGCGTGAAGTCGGGGAAAGCGCTGGCGTCGGAGAACGCCGGGGCTGCGTCCAGGGTCTGGCGATCGACGACCAGGATGAAGTAGTCGTTGGTCGGGTCGTAGCTGAAGGCCGAAACCGGGACGGGCACCATGCGGCTGCCGCCGTCGGCTGCGTCAGCGTCCAGAAGGACGTAGCGCACCTGGCAGGTGGCAGGGTCGATGATGATGTTGTCAATGCTGCCCACCTGGTCGCCGGCGCCGTCATAGATGTCAGCGCCGATGAACTGGCTGGCCAACACGGCGCCATTCAGGCCGCCGGCTGCCACGGCGCTGCCGCCCTGCGTGCCGGTTACCGGCTGGGTGGCTGCCACGCCGCCCTGGGTGCCGCCGTTGATGTTGTCATTGCCCGGGCCGCCGTTGGTGTTGGCGTTGCTGTTGGCCGCAGCGTTGGTGTTGCTCCCACCCAGACCGCTGTTGGTGTTGGCGGAGTTGGTGTTGCCGGCCGAGTTGGTGTTGGCGCCGCCGTTGGTGTTGTCATTGCCCAGGCTGCCATTGGTGTTGGCGTTGGTGTTGCCGTTCATGCTGCCGCCGCCGAAGGTCATCCCCTGCCAGAAGGACTCAAAGTCGCTCTCCCAGCCGTCAGGGATCAGGTTCTGGTCGCCGAACGTGCCCAGGTCGATCTCAGGGGCGTTCTGCAGTTGGGCGGTGTCAAACATCAGCACCAGGGCGTTATCGGGCAGCGTATCGCTGCCGTTGCCGGTGGTGGTGCGGAACTGGAACGCTTCGCACGGAACCGGCACATCCCGCTCGCCCAGGCCCAAAACGCCGCCCAAGCCAACCACGATGTATGCGACCCGCTGGCCGCTCAGGTCAAGGATCACATCGTTGACATCACCGACCTGCTGGCCAGACTGGTCGTACACTTCATAGTCCATCAGGTTGTTCATCAGGTCGGGTGAAACGCTGCCGGTGGACGGCAGAACGCCGCCGGCGCCCGGGGTTCCCTGGGCGCCGTTGTCATTCAGACTGCCGTTGGTGTTGAAGTTGCCGTTGCCGTTCAGTCCGTCGTTGGTGTTCAGGTTGGCGTTGCCGTTCAAATCACCATTGGTGTTGAGGTTGGCATTGCCATTCAGAACATCGTTGGTGTTCAGGTTGGCGTTACCGTTCAGATCGCCGTTGGTGTTGAAGTTGTCGTTGCCATTCAAGTCACCATTGGTGTTCAGATTGGCGTTACCGTTCAGGTCGCCGTTGGTGTTGAAGTTGTCATTCCCGTTCAAGCCGGTGTTGGTGTTCAGGTCGCTGACATTAGCGTTGCCATCAGCGCCCTGGTCTGCGCCGCAAGCGGCCAGCACCATCGCCAGCACAAGGAATAACGAAACCAGGATCGGAAACTTTCGCATTTTCAAACCTCCCTACAATAATCTGTCCGTCTCATCTCTTCTCGAGCGAGCAGCTTGGCGGCCGCTTTGACCGCACCTACAAGCATACCCTGCCGCTTTCAGACGACAATTGGGAGTTTCCCTTTCGGCGCTGTGCGGAAGGGGCGGTAGTCGTACGGGAAAACCCGCAGCCTGGGTGGGTGAAATGCCACTGCTGTGTTCAACGCCGGCTGCTGTGCGCCTGCTGCCGGTTGACCACCAGGCCGCGCCGGCCGCGCGCCACCTGCCGCACGGCTTCCACCAATGCGTCTGGGGCGTCATCTTTGGCGATAAACCCGGCTGCGCCGCTATCCAGCAGGCGCACGATGTAGTGGCGGTCGTTGTGCGCGCTGACAGCCAGCACGCTCACCCGCGAACTCTGATCGCGCAGCGCGCGGGTTACTTCGATGCCGCTCATGCCTGGCATCTCAATATCCAGCAGCATAATATCGGGGTCCAGCCGCCCTACCCGGTGCAGTGCGCTGGGTCCATCGGCGGCTTCACCGACTACCTCAATATCGGGGGCCTGCTGCAGCAGGCGGCCCAGCCGCATACGCATCCCCGGGTGGTCATCGACGATCATAACCCGAATGCGCATCATCGGCCTCCTGGCGCATCGATCTGGCAATACCGTTCAAGGTCCTCTCACTCTCCGGCCTGTACTGCGCCTGGCTAAAGCCATAATCTGCGCCCCGCCCTAGCGTAAACGAAGGTATACCCCTGCCGGAGGTGCGCTTCAATCGGGAATTACCCTAGAACAGGTAGTCGAAACCCGTAGCAGGCCGGAAGATGGGGCGCCTGCCCCTTGACAATCCAAGGTATTCGGATAAGATAGGTGCGTCAGTATCGGAAATGAATCAAGGACAACATGGCTAAAATCGACGAAATAGATATTCAAATTGCGAATTTGCTGGTCGAAGATGGGCGTATGTCCAGCGCTGAGATCGCTCGCCGCGTGGGTGGGCTGTCGGAGCGCGCCGCCCGTTATCGAATCGAGCGCATGATCCGCGAAGGCATGATCCAGGTGCGGGCGGTGGCGAACCCGCGCTCCATCGGCTATTCCACCGTCGCCGACGTCTGGCTGCAGGTGGAAGCCGAGGCAGTGCGTGATGTAGCCGGCAGCATGACGGAGTATGCCTGCGTGACCTACGTGGCATACGCGATCGGTGAGACGGATGTCAGCTTGCAGGTGGTGGGGCGTGACACGGCCGAGATTTATCGCTTTGTGACCGAGGTGGTTGGACGCACGCCGGGTGTGCGCAAAACCACCACCTCCATTGTGCCGCGCGTGCTAAAAGACGTTTACCAATGGCGCTTCCCAGATGACGCCTGCGTCTCCGATAGCAGCAGCTAGGCCCAGACCTTTTCGGCCCGCACCAGCGGCTCGCCGCGCTCGGCGTCCCATTCCACGGTCCCTTCAATAAGATACGGGCCTGGTCCATCCAACGCATTTCGTCCCTGCCGGTAGACCCCGGCAGGGATGATGATTTCCAGCATCCCTTCCAGATCTTCCAGCGACATAAAGTAGATATACTCGCCGCGCGCCGCCCGGCTGCGGCGCCAGGTCTGGCGCACGCCCGCCACCCGCACTGCCTGCCCGATGCGCGCCGCCGCCTCGACGGTGGTCAGCGCGCCGGCCGCGGCCAGGCGGGCGGCGTGCAGCTCCAGCGGGTGGGCGGCGATGCCCGCCCCCAGAACCTGTTCCTGGGCAGCCACCTTTTGCTCCAGCGTCCAGTCCGGCCGGCCGCCTGCCTGAGCAAACAGCGGCAGCTGCCCGCTGCGCCAGCCGCCCGCCTCGATCTGAGCCAGCAGGTCGGGGATGCTGCCCAGGCCCTCCAATGCCCCGGCCCGCACCAGGTTCTCGGCCTCCTGCCGGCGTGGGTCGGCGCGGGCCAGAAAATCGGCCAGCGAGTGGAACGGCCGGCCGCGCAGGATGCGCTGCTGGGTGCGTTGGGTCAGCTCGCGCACCTGGTTCAGGCCCATGAACAGGCAGGCCCGCCCATTCACCTGGTTGGCGCTGAACTCGGGCGTGGCGAAGTTGATGTGCGGCGGACGCAGCGCCAGCCCCATCCGGCGCGCTTCGCTCAGGTACACCCGCTGCCCGTAATAGCCGCCCCAGTTGGCCAGCACGGCTGCCATGAACAGCTCCGGTACATGCACCTTGCACCAGGCCGACTGCCAGGCCACCCGGGCGTACGAGGCGGCGTGGGCCTTGGGGAAACCATACCCGGCGAAGGCCGCCATCTGCTCCCAGATCTGCTCGGATACGGCCGGCGGAATGCGGCTGCGTTCCAGCGCCCCGGCCATGAAGCGCTCCTTCAGGGTTTGCATCTGTTTGCCCGGGTCGAAATGGCTCATCGCCCGCCGCAGCAGGTCCGAATCGGCCAGGCTCATCCCGGCGATCTCGTGGGCGATGCGCAGCACCTGCTCCTGGTACAGGATCACCCCATAGGTATCGCCCAGCACGGTCTGCAGCGCCGGGTGGGGGTAGCGCGGCTGCTCCAGGCCTCGATAGCGGGCCACGAAGGCGTCCTTCAGCCCGCCGGTCAGCGGGCCGGGGCGGTACAGCGCCAGGGCAGCCAGGATATCGTCGGTGGTGCGGGCGTGGATCTCGCGCAGCGTGGCGCGCATCCCCGGGCTTTCGATCTGGAAGCAGCCGATTGTCCGCCCGTGCTCCACCATATCTGAAATGGCCGGGTCGGTCGCCGGGATCGCGTCCAGCACCAGCAGCGCCGAGCCAGGCTGCCCGGGCGCTTCGCCGGCTGCCTCGGTTCCAGCTCCGCCGGTCTCGCCGGCCTGCCGGCGTTCCTGCAGCCCGGAGGCTGCATCGCCCAGCACGGTCAGCCCGCGGATGCCGAGCAGGTCCAGTTTAACTAACCCCAACCGCTCAATGGCGTCCAGGTCGAGCTGGGTGGTCAGGATGCCCTTGGTAGCCAGCTGCGTGGGGGTGAAATCGACCAGCGGCCCGGGAGCGATGACGATCCCGCCCGGGTGGATGCCCAGGTGGCGCGGGGCGCCGCGCAGCGCCTGGGCGTCCTGGAAGATCGCCAGGTGCTGCGGGGCGTGGAACTGCTCACGCAGCGCCGCAAAGGGGTCCTGGTCGTCCTCGCCGCGCCAGGGCGGGCCGTACCAGCGGTGCGGCAGGCCTTCCACCAGCTGGTTGACCTGCGCCGGAGCCAGCCCGTATGCCTTGGCCACATCGCGCAGCGCCGAGCGGCGGCGGAAGCGGTTGACCGTGCACACCATTGCCACGCGCTCGGCGCCGAAGCGCCGGTAGACGAAGTCGATCACCTGGTCGCGCCGCCGCGAGCACAGGTCGGTGTCGATGTCGGGCGGTTTCGAACGGGCCGGGTTCAGGAAGCGCTCGAAGTACAGGTTCAGCTGCACCGGGTCGGGGGTGGTGATGTCCAGGCAGTGCGCTACCAGCGACGATGAAGCCGAGCCGCGCGAGGCGGTGGGGATGCCCTGCCGGTGGGCGAAGGCGATGATCTCCTGCATTACCAGGAACAGCGCTTCGTAGCCGAAATCGCCGATCACCTGCAGCTCGTGCTCCAGCCGGCGGCGCACGGCTTCGATCTCTGCATCGCTCAGCGGCGGGGTGCGCTGCAGATAGCGGCGCTGCAGCCCGTCGCCGGCGCGCCGGCGCAGCGCCTGGATGGCGCTCTGCCCGGCGGGCAGCTCCACCTGGGGAAAGTGTGGCCGGCCCAACGGCAGCTCGCACTGGCATCGACCGGCGATCTCGCCGCCGGCCGCCAGCGCCTGCGGATGATCGGCGAAGCGGCGCTGCATCTCCGCCTGGTCCAGGAAGTAGGCTTCCGGCGGGGCGGCCTGCTGCGGGTCCAACCCGGCGCGCGGCTGCACCGTGCGGATCGCCGCGGCGGTGCGCTGCAGCCCGGCTTGCTCGGGTTTCAGGTAGTGCACGGCATGCGTGGCTGCCAGCGGCAGGCGTAGTTTCCTCGACAGGCCCGCCAGCGCCTCCACCCAGCCGCGGTCATCTGGGGAGTGGCGCTGCAGTTCGGCGTACAATCGCCCGGGGAACAGCTCGCCCAGCAGTTCCAGCCAGCGGCGGGCGGCGGCCGGCTGCCCGGCGTCCAGCAGGGCCGCAGCCAGCCCGCCCCGCCCGCCGCTCAGGCACAGCAGCCCGCTGTGCTGGGCCGCCAGCGTTTCAAACGCCACCGGCTGCGCCTCTACCCCGCCGGCGAAAGCGGCGCTGCTCAACCGGCACAGCGTGCCCCAGCCCGCGGCGCTCTCGGCTAGCAGGGTCAGCCGCCCGGCCGGCAGCTGGACGGCCGCGGCCAGTTCGGGCGGCGGGCGGTGATCCAACTGCAGCCCGATGACCGGCTGCACCCCGGCTGCCAGGCAGGCGTCATAGAACTCAATCGCCCCCGACAGGCGGTTGTGGTCGGTCAGCGCCAGGGCCGGCATCCCGGCCTTGGCGGCGGCCTGGGCAAGCGCCGCCGGAGAGTCCAACCCTTCGAGCAGCGAGTACCAGGATAAGGTGTGCAGGTGAACGAAGCTCACCTTGCTATTGTATATCAGATCGCCGCCTTTACGCGCCGGGCGGCAAAGTGACTTCCAATCCGCTGCAGGGCGAAGATGCTCACTTGCTTGCCCGGCCAAAAGCGCCTATACTGCACATATCTGCGCCCCACCCGCCGCACAGCGCGGTTGGCGGCCAATCTTACCGGTCATGGAGCGAATCGATGAATTTTAGCAGTTGGAAACCCAGGCCAGGGGCCACGCTGGCTGCAGCCGCCGCGCCCGGCGAGCATGTGGTGCGGGTGGGCTGCCCGGCGCACAACTGCGGCGGGCGCTGCCTGCTGCTGGCCCACATCCAGGACGGGGTGATCACCCGCCTGGACACCGACGACCGCCCGGATGTGCTCTCGGCGCCGCAGCTGCGCGCCTGCCCGCGCGGCCGGGCCTACCTGCGCCGCCAGTACCACCCCGACCGCCTGCTGCACCCGCTCAAGCGCACCGGCCGGCGCGGTGAAGGGCGCTTCGAACGCATCAGCTGGGACGAAGCCCTGGATCTGTTCGCCGCCCAGCTGCTGCGCGTGCGCCAGACCTATGGGAACTCGGCTCTGTTTGTGCCGTATGGCACCGGCAGCTACAACCAGATCAACGGATCGCAGACCGCCCGCCGGTTGATGAACCTGTT
>JBJSYW010000458.1:0-3634 GCA_046089985.1 Chloroflexota bacterium | reverse complement strand
GTGCGCTCGGCCACGCGGCGCTCCAACGCCTGCTGCTCGCTGCGCAGCGCCTGGATGGCGCGCTCCTCCTTATCCAATGCAGAGCGCGTGAATGATTCCAACAGGATCAGGCCGGTCATCACCACCACCATGCCCAGCAGCATCACCACTGTGATGCGCACCCAACTGCCGGCGTCCAGCAGCGGCTGGCCGTTCAACGGGATAAAGCGGCCGCTGATGGTCAGGTAGCCCATCACAGCGATGGCTGCCAGGCTGACGCCGACGGCCAACCAGCCGCGGCGGGCGTCCAGCAGCATCAGGGTCAGGATGGGGAAGAGCATCAGGAAAACGTGCGTATCGCTGTCGATGCCGGTCTCCACCAGGGTGCTGACCCCCAACGCCAGCGGCAGCAGCACGAATATGCCCGCCCGCAGTTGATAGGGAAGCCTGGCGAAGCGGATGCCCAGCAGCAGCGCGTAGACCACCGCGTACATCACCGCCAGTCCCACTTCGCCGGCGCTGAGCACGTCCGCCATCGCCAGCAGCGCCGCCGGCAGGCCCAATACCAGCGCCCCGTTCAGCAGAACGGTGAGCAGCCGGCTGCGCCAGCCGAGCAGCACCGCGTCATACGCCGCGCCGCCGGGTTTCAGTTCCAACAGGCGCGCCGGATCGCCGGGGCCAGGCGGCGCACCGGCGGCAGCAAAGGGTTGTTCGGCAGACATAGGCATTCGCCTCCTCAATTAACCTGGTGGGCACTGTACATATTTTCCACGGCGCCGGCCGCAGACCAGTAAAGACACCATTAAATCGCTCCCATCGGATTGTCCAGCCAGCTTCACCCTAGCGCCGGCAGGGTGACAATGAAGGTCGTCCCCTCGCCGCGCCGGCTTTCAACCCGCACCTGCCCGCCGTGGTTCTCGGCGATCGATTTGACGATCGCCAGGCCCAGCCCGGTGCCTTCGATCTCCCGGGTATCGTCATTCTCAACCCGGTAGAACTTCTGGAACAGGCGCGGCAGTTCGTGCGCGGCGATCCCGATTCCGGTATCGGCGAAGCGCAGCTCCACCTGCCGCCCGGCCGGGTGGGCGCTGAGCGTGATCCTCCCGCCTGGCGGGGTGTATTTCACCGCGTTGCTGAGCAGGTTGTTGACCATCTGCTGCAGCAGCAGCGCATCGGCGCGCACCGCCAGCGGCCCAGGGGCAAAATCGGTCAGCAGCGCCTGGCTCTTCTGCCCGGCCTGGTCGCGGAAGCCGGCTGCCGCCGCTTCCAGGAACACCGCCAGGTCGATCGGCTCCAGTTTGAGCGCCTGGCCCGATTCCAGGCGCGAGATCTCCAGCAGGTTGAGCACCAGGTCGCGCATCTGCAGCGCCGAACCGTGGATGCGGCGGGTGAACTCGGTCTGCATCTCGTTCAGCGGGCCGGCTTTGGCCAGCAGGTCGTTGTAGCCCATCACCGACATGATCGGGTTCTTCAGATCGTGCGAGGCGGTGGCGATATACTCGTTTTTCAATTCGGCCAGCACTTTGAAGCGGCTGATATCGTGCATCACCACCACCTGGCCGCCCTCTTCGATCGGGGTGACCAACGCAGCAAAGGTGCGCCCATCCGGCCAGGCGATTTCAGCCTGCCGGTGGCTGCCGCCGGCGCGCGCCTGGTCGAGCAGCTGCAGCAGCGGGTCATAGCCGGCCCCGGTGGGCAGCGGCCGGTCGCCCAGGGCGTCGCAGTCGCTAAACAGGCACTCGCCGGCCGGGTTGGCCAGGGTCAGGCGGTTGGCCTGGTCGATCATCAGGATCGCATCGGCGGCCGAGCGCAGCACGGCCAGCAGGCGACGCTGTTCGTGCTCGACCGACTCAAACAGGGCCACCCGATCCAGCGCCGCCACTACCTGGGTAGCCAGGGTCTGCAGCAGGGCGATGTCGCTCTCCTGAAAAGCGCCGGGCGCCGGGCTGTAGATCGACAGCACACCGCGCAGCCGCCCATCGGCCAGCAGCGGCACGGCTGCCACCGAGGGGGCCTGCCCGGTTTCGCTCACCAGCACCGGGCAGCCGCCGGTGCGCGCCTGCTGCGGGGCCGCCAGCAGCTGGTCGGCATCCAGCCCGTGCGAAGCGCCCACCATGCTGCACAGGCGCAGCTCATCCACGCCGTCGTTCACCCCGTTCCAGACCGCCACGATCGGGTACCCCAGGCGCTCCTGCACCAGGCGCGGCAGGCTCTCCAGCAGCTGGCTGGAGTGCGTGCAGCGGTTAATTTCCTGGCTGATCTCATTCAAGGCCATCATTTCTTCCACCCGGCGGTGTTCGACGTCGAACAGCTGGGCATTCTCCAGCGCAATGGCGGCCTGGCTGGCGATGGCCTGCAGCAGGGCCTGGTGCTCGTTGTTGAAATAACCGGCGTGACTGTGGTACAGGGTCAGCACACCCACCACGCGCTGCCGGCCCAACAGCGGCACGGCAACCGCCGCAGCGGCGCGCTCGCCGCCGGGCTGCCAGCGGCTGTCCAGGCGGGCGTTGTCGATCACCACGCCCTGGCGGGCGGTCACCACCAGTTGATTGACGCCCCAGCGCAGCGAGGCGTCCCGGTCGACCGGCTGGGAGAGCGGCCCGGGCTGGTCCAGGCTGCGCAGGCGGCTGTAAACGCTGCCGTCCGGCTGGTACAGATCCAGCCGGGCGGCGTCGGCCGCCAGCGCCACGCAGGTACGGTTCACCACCACATCGGCCAGCGCGTCAATGTCCAGCTGGGCGCTCAGCTCCTGGCCGATCTCGGGTAGAATGCCCAGCTCGCGCGTGCGCCGGCGCAGGATGTCCTCGGCGTGCTTGACGCGCAGCTTGGAGTGGATGCGGGCAGCCAGCTCGCGCCAATCGAAGGGCTTGATTACGTAATCGTCGGCCCCCAGCGTCAGCCCTTCGCGCACATCGCGCGGGCCAATACGGGCGGCAGTGATCATGATCACCGGGATGTGGGCGATCTTGGGGTCGGCGCGCATCTGCGCCAGCACCTGGAAGCCGTCCTTCTTGGGCATGTTGACATCCAGCAGCACCAGGTCGGGGTCTTCCTCATACACCTTGCGCAGCGCTTCTTCGCCGTCCCAGGCAGCCATAAAGGTGTAGCCTTCGCTCTGCAGGCGGGTGGAGAGCAGGCGCAGGTTATCGGGGTAATCGTCGGCGATCAGGATCTTGAACGAGCGCTGGGCCGCCGGGATCGGCGAGGGGGCCACCGCCTTGGGGCGCAGGTCTTCGATGGCCTTGACCACGATCGAGCGGATTTTCTCCGGCTGCACCGGTTTGACCAGGTAATCGTGGACGTTCAGGCGGCGGGCGGTGATCACCAGCCCGGGGGTGTCATAGGCGGTGATCAGGATCGTGTGTGAAGGCTTCTGGCTGCCTTTGAGCCGCTCGATCAGCTCCAGGCCGTTCATCCCAGGCATCATGAAGTCGGTGATCAGCACATCCACCGGGTCGCTACCCAACTGGGCCAGGGCATCGTCGCCGCTGCAGGCGGTGAGCACCTCCACCGGGGTATCAAACCTGGACAGCACGCGCGCCAGCATGGTAGCCGTGTTCGGGTGATCGTCAACGATCAGGATGCGCACAGGGTTGGTCATCGCCGCTTGTTCCATGGTTTCATCTCGTTAAGTTGGAATGCTGCCGGGGGCAGG
>JBJSYW010000457.1:0-3541 GCA_046089985.1 Chloroflexota bacterium | reverse complement strand
CCGTCACCGGCTACGTACCCGACGAGCCCAACCTGTACCCCAAGCTGACCGCCCGCGAGCTGCTGCGCTTTGTGGGCGAGCTGTACGGGATGGAGCGCCGGCAGGTTGAGCGGCGCGGCGAAGAGCTGCTGCGCGTGTTCGAATTGAGCGCCGCGGCCGATGATACGATTGACTCGTACAGCCACGGCATGCAGCAGAAGACCGCCCTGGCTGCCGCCCTGGTGCACGACCCGCGCGTGCTGGTGCTCGACGAGCCAACCGTGGGGCTGGACCCGCGCTCAGCGCGGCTGATCAAAGACCTGCTGCGCCAGTTGGCCGAGCGCGGCGCGGCGGTGTTCCTGTCCACTCACATCCTGGAAATCGCCGAGCGTATGTGCGACCGAGTGGCGATCATCCACCACGGGCAGCTGATTGCCCAGGGCAGCGTCGACGAGCTGCGCCGCCAGCGCCAGGCCGGCGAGAGCGCCGCGCCGGGCGGCGACAGCCTGGGCGTCAGCCTGGAGGATATCTTCCTCTCGCTGACCGGCGGTTCGGAGTATGCCGAACTGACCGAGGTCTTAAAATGACCTTCCCGGCGGAGGAGTTTACACCGCAGCGGCTGTGGCCGGCGGTGTGGATGCTGCTGCGCCTGCGCCTGTCGATCCTGTGGCGCGGCTTCCGCCGCGCCCGCTTGGTTCGCAAACTGGCGATCTTTTTCCTATCGCTGATGATGCTGGTGGGGCTGGTGGTGCTGTTTATCGCCAGCTGGTCGGCGCTGCAGGCCTGGCAAACCCCCGGGATGCAGCGCATGGCCGGGCTGCTAAACGGCCTGTCGGCCAACCTGCCGGTGCTGGTGGTCAGCGCGGTCTTCATGGGCGTCTTCGCGGCTTCATTCGGCGTGCTGCTGCAGACGCTCTACCTGGCCGGCGATATGGATTTCCTGCTCAGCACCCCGGTCCCGCCGCGAGCGGTGTTCATCGCCAAGCTGCTGGAAGCCGTGCTGCCCAACTTCGCCATGATCTGCCTGTTGGTGCTGCCGATTTTGTTCGGGCTGGGCATCTCCGCCGGGCACAACCTGTTGTACTACCCGGCAGTGCTGCTGGTGCTCTCGGCGCTGGCGCTGGCCGCTGCCGGGCTATCGGCGCTGCTGGTGATGCTGGTCGTGCGCGTCTTCCCCGCCCGCCGCGTGGCGGAGGTGATCGGGTTTATCGGCGCCATCACCACCATCGTCTGCTCGCAAACTGCACAGATCGCCCAGTGGGGCGAAGCCAACCAGGACGCGGCGCTGCAGATGATGCAGCGCCTGAACGCCCTGGACAGCGCCTGGTCGCCGCTGGCCTGGAGCGGCCGTGGGCTGAGCGCCATCGCGCGTGGCGACTGGTTGAGCGGGCTGGGGCTGACCACCGCCACGCTGGCAGTGTGTGCGGCGGCGTTTGCCTTCTCGCTGGTGATGTCTGAGCGCATGTATTTCAGCGGCTGGACCCGGCTGCAGGTGGTGGGCCGCAAGCGCCGCCCCAAGCCCGCTTTGGGCCGGCCGGCTGCAGGTATGCCGGCGGCTGGACTGGAACCGGCTGCCCGCAGCGCCGGGCTGCCCGGCCGGTTGGCCGCCCGTCTGGCTGGCTGGCTGTCTGGCCCGCTGCCGCGCCCGGTGCGGGCGCTGATGTACAAAGACTGGCTGGTGCTGCGCCGTGATTTGAAAAACCTGTCGCAGCTGATCACCCCGCTGATCTTCGGCGTTATCTACGCCATCACCTTGCTGCGCAGCGGTCCGCTGGTGCCAACAGAAGAACTGGACCGCCTGTCGCCCGCGGCCGTGGCCCTGTTGAGCAACGGCAGCGTCTATATGAGCGTTTCAATGTCGCTCTTCGTCGGCTGGATGCTGCTCAGCCGGCTGGGCGGGATGGCCTTCTCGCACGAGGGGCGCAGCTACTGGCTGCTGCGCAGCGCCCCCGTGAGCGTGGGGCAGCTGCTGCTGGCTAAGTTCCTGGTGGCCTACCTGCCCACGCTGACGCTCAGCCTGCTCTACCTGCTGGGCATCTGGCTGCTCTCCGGCGCCGGTTTGGGGGTGATCGTTTACAGCGCCGTGGCAGTGGGGCTGGGGCTGGCAGGCAGCACCGGCCTCAGCCTGACCTTCGGCATCCTGGGCACCAACCTGACCTGGGAAGACCCGCGCGCCATGCAGCACGGTTCACTGGGCTGCCTGGGGGTGCTGGCGACCATGACCTACCTGCCGGTCATCATGGCGCTCTTTTTCGTCCCACCGGCGCTGTGCGCGCTGTTCGACATCCCACTGCCGGTCGGGCAGGTGCTCGGGCTGTCGGCCGGCAGCCTGGTCAGCCTGGGCCTGGCAATCGTGCCGCCGCTGCTGGCGCGCAAGACCGTGGCGCGCTTCGGCGAATAGACGGAGACGCCTGGCGTGACACGCGAACCGGGGCTGTCTAGAACCACCGTCTAGACAGCCCCGGTTTACAGGCTGCACTCCACAGCCTCAGCTGGGAGCGCAGCCTGCCAGAGTTTCAAATCACTTACTTGTCGATGCGGTAGGAAGAACCGGCTTTGTGCTTCAGCGCCGAGTGCGCCGCCGCCAGGCGGGCGATCGGTACACGGAACGGGGAGCAGGACACGTAGTTGTTGCCCACGGTGTGGCAGAACTCGATCGATGCCGGGTCGCCGCCGTGCTCGCCGCAGATGCCCACTTCCAGGTTGACGCGGGTCTTGCGACCTTCGCTGACCGCCATCTGCATCAGGCGGCCGACGCCATCCTGGTCCAGGGTCTGGAACGGGTTCTTCGGCAGGATGCCCTCTTCCACGTACTTGATCAGGAAGTTGCGCTCGGCGTCGTCACGGCTGTAGCCGAAGGTCATCTGGGTCAGGTCGTTGGTGCCGAACGAGAAGAACTCGGCCGGGCCGGCGATCTCGGCCGCGGTGACGGCCGCACGCGGGATCTCGATCATCGTGCCGAACTTGTACTCGAAGTTCACACCCTTCTCGTTCATCACAGCCGTGGCAATGCGCACCAGGCGCGGCTGGATCCACTCCAGCTCTTTGACCGTGCCGGTCAGCGGGATCATCACTTCGGGCTTGACCACCACACCCTTCAGGGTCTGGTTGGCGGCGGCTTCGAAGATCGCGCGCACCTGCATTTCGACGATCAGCGGCATATAGATGCTCAGGCGGACGCCGCGCAGACCCATCATCGGGTTGCTTTCGTGCATCGCGCGGATCGAAGTCAGCAGTTTCTCTTTGGCTTCCAGGCCGTCCTTCTGGCCTTTGATGCGCATGGCGATGACTTCTTCCAGCAGCTTCTCTTCGTCGGGCATGAACTCATGCAGCGGCGGATCGATCAGGCGGATAATGACAGGGAGGCCGTCCATGGCTTCAAAGAGGCCATCGAAGTCCTTGCGCTGGCTGGGCAGCAACAGGTTCAGCTGCTTGGTGCGCTCGGCGCTGCTATCGGCCAAGATCATCTTCTGGACGATCGGCAAGCGTTCCGGCTCAAAGAACATGTGCTCGGTGCGGCAAAGGCCAATACCCTTGGCGCCGTAGCTGCGGGCGCGCTGGG
>JBJSYW010000456.1:0-2788 GCA_046089985.1 Chloroflexota bacterium | reverse complement strand
TGAGCGTGGCGATCGGCTGCAGGCGCACCGGCTGCCCATTGGCTTGCAGGTGATCGACTGCCGCCTGGGCCAGCGGCCGGTTCTTGACCACCTGCCCAGAGCCGACCCCGGAGTAGAACAGAATCACGCGCTCATCCGGGTCCCAGCCCAATTGGCGGCGGGCCTCGGCCAATGGCAGCGGCTGGAAGGTATCGGTGTCGATGCCATTGGGGATGTTGTGGGTTTTGTGGCGGTACTTCTCGGGCAGCGAGCGGCGCAGCCCCTGGCCGTTGACCTGGATCTGGCGGGCGCCGGCGGCGGCCCACAGGCTCAGCCGGCGGCCGGTCCAATCGCGCAGGCGCCAGGCCAGCCCCGGGTTCGAGGTGCCCAGCAGGTCCGAGCCGCGGAAGGTGACGATATAGGGGATGCGCCCGGCGGCCAGCCGGGTGACGGCGGCGGTGACCGTGCCGTAATAAGTAACGAGCAGGTCGGGCTGGTGGCGCTCGATTTCCTGGCGCAGCTGGCGTACATTTCTTGAAATACCCCCAGGGGTAGTGCGGTCGTCAACCGCAAAGACCCGGATGATATTTCCTGCCTCCCGGAGTTTTTCGATTTGGGTAGCGTAGGCGTGAGGCAGATCGGGAAATAGATCCGGCGATGGTGGCCGTTCGGAAGCGACGATGATCAGTATTTTCATCATCTAATCCGGAGCATCGTTGTCGCTGTCAGCCAGCGTCCAATGCATCGGGCCTGCCAGGATATCCATCAATTCCGGCGAGCGGCTTTGCCAGCAAAAACCGATTGGGGTGGAAATCCAAAATCCCAGGCGGCGCAGAATCGGCTGTAAACCTGGGAGTGATGTGATCAGGGTTACCTGGGCTGAACCTTGCCGGATCGCATCCTGGCTGGCCAGTAGAAGTAGATCGTGCAGCGCTGGCGTGTCCTGCAGGTCCCCAAAAAAATCCAGGATGCGGGTGAAGCGCAGCCCGTTAAGCTGCATCTGGCGAGCGACCAGGTAGTGGCTGGGAGCCTGCGGGTCGCCGGCGGTATAGAAGCTCAATTGAGAACAATAGGGCGCCGACAGGTAGCGCCATTGAACATACGGCTCGTCGCGCCAGGCGGTGTTATAGGCCTGGTGAGCGTGTTTTTCCCACACCGAGGCCAGCAGCGCTGGAGACGTGGGATAGACGCGGCGGGCGCCATGTACCTTTAGCGATTGCAGCCGCCAGCACAGCCCGCGCGCCGCTGGCTCCAGGGCAAGCGCTGCCAGGCGCAGAAGCTTGCCTCGAACGCCGGTTGCCGAACGGATCGACTTGACCCGGCGCGGCTGCAGCGGCAGCAGGAATACCTGCAGGTCTTCTCGAACACCCCAGCCGTGTTTACGGTGGATCTTAGCTGCTAATGCATTCGGAAAACCCAGCAAGGTGTCGGACATCTGGCGCACCTGCTGGTCGAGCACTGTCTGCAGTCCCCGGCCGCGGAAAGCCGGATCGACGATCAGATCGACCCACCACAACACCGAATGTTTGCGCCCCGCCGCCTGGATATTCCCAGGGATGACTGCACAATAGGCGGCCACCTGGCCTTCCACCTGGATTACCAGGCGGTTAGCGTCCGTGTGGTGCTGCCAGGCGCCGTGCTCCCCCAGAAAATCGGCTCTTTCGGGCGGGTAATTTTTCCTCAGGAATGCCTGCAGCGAGGCGCGGTCGACCTGCTCGGCGGTGATCAATTCCATTCTAAGCCTGCTTTCCGGAGCGGGCGGCGGTGTAGGCCGCAAACTTTTAGACCCAAATAAGACGGCTGCGACGAATAGATGCCTACGCGGGGGATCTCAAAGGCGGGCAAGCCGACCGGGATCGGATCGACGGCAAACGCGGCCCGGTACCCGGCCCGGGAGACGGCTTCCGCTACGGCCCGGTTATAGCTGCCATAGGGATAGGCGAAGGTGTCCACCGGCTGGCCGGTCAGAGTCTGAAGATCTTGCCTGGATTGGGCCACTTCCTGCCATACTTGCTCGGGGCTGCACTCGGATAGGAACGGGTGCGTGACCGTATGGGAGCCGATGACTGCCCACGAGCTGGCCGCCAGGGCTGCTAGTTGCGCAGCGGAGAGACCATCGAATAAGTCTGTGGCGATCTCCGCAGGAACACCGGCTTCGCTGCCCCAGCCACGCCGGGCATCGCGCCGGGAGGCCGGGAGCCAATCGCCGGGGTGGTGGACGTGCTGTGTGGAGACAAAAAAGACCCCCTGAGCGCGGTACGTTTCCAGGATGGGCAGGATATTGGTGTAATTGTTGGCGTGCCCGTCATCAAAGGTCAGCAAAACGCCCGGCCGGTCGCTGAAAAGGAATTCTTCCAGGCGGAGGAAGGCAAAGCGCGGCTGCAGCCAGACCAGCACCTGCTCGAATTCTTGCCTGGAATGGTGCGGCTGCAGCTCCGCGGGGATACCGGGGCGGCGAGCTTGTGAGACCCCATGGAAGTTTAGAGCAAAGCGCCCGCCCGCAGCTATGGCGCGATACGCCAGTGTGGTCAACCCCAGCCGCCAGGTGATCTGCCCCACACGATCACGGATATTCATCGTCGACCATCTCTCCTGCAGGTTTTTGTTCTGAAGGCTCAAAGTCGATTGCGGCGGCCCCCAGGCCGAAAATAAAACCGGGCGCCACCAAACGCATGGCGGAATGGATCATGTAGATCAGCCCCCAGCTTGTCATCAGTACCCGGAAGCTTTTCTCCTGCGGATTGCGGGCGCGCAAGAAGCGGCGCAGGCTTTCTTCGAACAGGATCAGCATGGCCAGCAGGCCCAGGCT
>JBJSYW010000455.1:0-3448 GCA_046089985.1 Chloroflexota bacterium | reverse complement strand
GAGCGGCGGCGGCGGCGGCGAAAGGCTGCAGCAGCCCTGAACCCAAAACATTCCCTTGCCCGCTGGGAAAAAAGGGATAGAGAGGAACGATTATGACTGCAAAAGCCGTACCGTTTTCTAATACGCAGCCGCAGGCCGGGCACCATGAAGAAGAAGAGGACCCCCGCCAGCACCTGATGTTCGACCCCAAGCCGCGCGCCGAGATGAACGACATGGTGATGGAAGCCATGCACACCACTACGCGCGAGTATTGGGTGGTGGTGGGCATCCTGGCGGTGCTGGTGGCGGTGTGCCTGTTCGGCGCCTGGGGCTACATGATCTATAAGGGCATGGGCGTGGCGGGCATCCGCCGCCCCACCTTCTGGGGCATGTTCATCGCCAACTTCGTCTTCTGGATCGGCATCAGCCACGCCGGCACGTTCGTTTCGGCCATCCTGCGTGTCTTCAAAGCCGAGTTCCGCCGCCCGATCACCCGCGCAGCCGAGCTGATGACCACCTTCGGGTTGGCTGCCGCCGGCATGTACCCGCTGATCCACCTGGGCCGTGTGTGGGTGGGCTACTGGATCATCCCCTACCCGAACGCCCGCTGGCTGTGGCCGAACTTCCGCTCGCCGCTAACCTGGGACATGATCGCTATCACCACCTATCTGCTCAGCAGCACGATCTACCTGTATATGCCGCTGATCCCCGACCTGGCGATGGCGCGTGACCGCTCGAAGGGCTGGCGCTACCAGCTGTACCGCGTGATGGCCCTGGGCTGGCGCGGCTCCGAGACCGAATGGCACCACCTGCGCACGGCGATCCAGATCTTCGCCTTTGCCATCATCCCGGTGATGTTCTCGGTGCACACCATCGTGTCGTGGGACTTCGCCGTTTCGATGACCCCCGGCTGGCACTCGACCATCTTCGGCCCGTTCTTCATCGCCGGGGCGATCTTCTCGGGTGTGTCGGCGGTGAACATGATCCTGTTCCTGGTGCGCACCACGATGGTCAACATGAAGTACTTCATCCGTGAGGAGCACTTCGACAACTTCGGCAAGCTGATCCTGATCTTCTCGTTCGTCTGGACCTACTTCTACTTCAACGAATACATCCTGGAGTGGTACGGCGGTGAGAAGGCCGGGCACTATGTGCTGGAGGCGATCACCTCGGGGCCGAACGGCTGGATGTGGTACCTGATGCTGTTCTGTAACATCGTCATCCCGTGGTCCACGCTGTGGAACCGCAAGATCCGCCGCTCGCCGGCGATCATGTTTGTGATCGGCTTCCTGATCAACATCGGCATGTACATCGAGCGCATCCTGATCGTGCCCGGCATGATCACCCGCAACCGCCTGCCGTTCGCCTGGGGCGAGTACATGCCGCGCATCGAGCTGGTGATCAGCCTGGGCTCGCTGTGCCTGTTCCTGCTGCTGTATGCGCTGGCAATGCGCCTGATCCCGATCATACCGGTGTGGGAGGTGCAGGAAGGGCAGATGGCGCACTCGCTGCGGCGGATCGGTAAGACGGTGGTGCCGTCGGTGAGCGAGATCGAGTAGGCGAGGAGGAGACGAAACCATGTCGGAAGGAACTGTACACCTGGCCTTGTTTACAGAGATCGACCCGGCGGCGGAGGCGATCGAGCGCCTGCGCAAGCTGGGCATTGCGGACAAAGAGATGACCATCGTCTCGGGCGTGCCGTACCTGGATAAGATGCTCGGCCGTCCGGTAACCTGGACGCGCGTGCCGCAGATCGGCATCGCCGGCTTCCTGGTCGGCCTGGCGATCTCGCTGTTCCTGAACTTTGGCACGCCGGCGCTGTACCCGATCCGGGTGGGCGGCATGCCGATCTTCTCGATCCCGACCTCGCTGGTGCTGATCTTCGAGATCAGCATGCTGGGGCTGATCATCTCGACCTTCTTGGGCGTGATCTGGGAGAGCACCTTCCCGTCCTGGGGGCCGAACGTCTACCACCCGGAGATCAGCGATGGCAAGATCGCGCTGGTGTTCAACTGCCCGGCCGAGGTGCACGAGCAGGCGCACGCCGCGCTGGCCGAGCTGGGCGCCGAGTGGGTGCACCGCACGGAGGCGAAAGTCGTATGAGCGGACTGCCAAAACGCATCGCAATCACGATGGGGCTGCTGTCGCTGCCCTTTATCCTGGGCCTGCTGCTGACCTACGAGGTGATCAAGCTCGACTGGGTGAGCTTTATGGAGATCCAGCCGCGCTATGACGCCATGGAAGACCCGCTGCCGCTGCCGGCCGGCTCGGTGCCGGTGGACGGCGCAGCCTACCTGCCGGGGGCCGGAGCGCCGCTGAACCCGGTGCAGGCCGACGCAGCTTCGCTGGCGCGCGGCGCCCGGCTGTATGAAGTCAACTGCGCCTTCTGTCACGGCCCGGCCGGCAAGGGCGACGGCTCGATCGCCGAGGAGCTGGCGCGCAAGCCGAAAGACCTGACCGGCGCGCCCGCCCAGGCCCTGAGCGACGGCGACCTGTTCATGATCATCAGCAACGGGTTGAAAGCCGTGCCCGGGTTCAAAGGCGGCATGCCGGCCCTGCGGGAGAACACCACCGTGGCCGACCGCTGGGACATCGTCAACTATATCCGCAGCCTGCAAGGGCTGCTGGTGATGCAGTAGGCCGGAGGACAGGATGAAATTGACTCATACCCTTCTGCTGGTCGTGCTGCTGGCGCTGGCGCTGGCGGGCTGCTACCCGGCCAGCACCCAGACCCTGGGCACCCCCATGCCCACCTTCGTCTCGGCCAACCCGCCGCAGTTCGTTTCGCTGGACGTCCCGCCCACCCCGCAGGGCCAGAGCGTCTGCCGGGTGAAAGCGGTGGACCTGCTGGGCGCCTGGGTGGCGGCCGGCGCACCGGAGAGCGACCCGTTCCCGTTCACCGACCTGGCCGGCGATGCCTGCCAGGGCAGCTACGCCGCCGATATCCAGCCGCTGTTCATCCGCTCAAACGTGTGGTATCCGGGCGTGGCGGCCTGCAGCACCTGCCATAACGCCGACCTGGTCAACGCCTGGGCGCAGCTGACCTGACCAGCTATGCCGGGGTGCTGGCCGGCTCGCGGCGCATGACGCCGGATGCTAAGGGCAACAACATCCTGGGCATCAGCGAAGCCGGGACCGATTGGAGCAAGGCGATCCTGTTCACGCAGCTCACTACCGGGCGTATGCCGCCCGGCCGGCCGGCGGGGATGGACCCGAACGGCCCGGTGATCAGCGCCGGAACCAAGTAACCCAAGCCCCGGCTGCCCGACGGTTAACGATATTGTTGGGCAGCCGGTTCTTTTTAACTGTTATACAGAACGTTTGTTCTGTTAGAATAGGAGCATGACCCGGAAACCATCTGAAACGCCCGGGCCGGAAACGGCTCCCGAACCGGCGCAGCCGGGCCGGGCGGGTGAACAGGAGCCGCTGGCGGCCTGGCTGCGCCGCCGCTGGCGTCCGGAGCGGCCGG
>JBJSYW010000454.1:0-3962 GCA_046089985.1 Chloroflexota bacterium | reverse complement strand
CTGCGGGGGCCTGCGTGGCGGGGGCGGGGGCCTGGGTGGCAGCCGGGGCTTCACTGGCTGCGGGTGGGGCTTCGCTGGCGGCGGCCCCTCCGGCCGCCGGCTGGCCCGCGCCGACCATCGTGGCCTGGGCGGGTTGGCCCGCCCCACTGCACGCACTGAGCATCAGGCTGAGCACGACCAAAACGCTCAGCAAGATCCAATCACTGCTCTGCCGTTTCATCGCTGCCTCCCTATGGTATTCGTTTGTCATTTTGCCGTGGGCGGGGCGGCCGCGCCGTCCCGGCCCACGGGGTGAACAGATTACTGCTCGGGCAGGCGGTCCATCCCGGCGGCCTGCGCCAGGCGTTCCACCATGCTTTGCAGGGCTTGCTTTTGGTCTTCGGGCAGCTGCGGCGCCTGGTACTCTTTCAGCAGCCCCTGGACGCGCTGCTTTGCGCGCCCGAAGGTATCCAGGCAGCCGTCTTCCTGCCAGGCGCGCACCGAGCCGCGGTCGATCACCGGCGACGGCAGGTACTGCTCCTTTGAGAACAGCTGGCGGGTAACTTTCTGTTTCAGGAACTCGCCCTTGAAGGCGATGTTGGCGAACATCTCCAGCGCCAGGGTCTCGGTGTGCACCTGCACCCCGCCCAGCAGGCGCTTGACATAGCCGATCGCCTCGGCGTCGACGGCCAGCTTTTCTGGGCTGAAGCAGGCCAGGAAATCGAGCATCCCCGGGCCGGAGATCATGTTGATCCCCGCCAGCGCCCCCACCAGGGCGGTCATGCCGCTCTCCATCCCGGCCTGGGCGTCCACCAGCTTGGCGTCGCTGGCGCCCAGGTAGGTATGGGTGGGCAGCCCCAGGTACTTGCCTACCTGGGCGTAGGATGCGTCGATCATGGCGGTCTCGATTGCGCCCATCGGGGTAGTGCCCTTGCGCATGTCGAAGATCGCCGGGGCGCCGCCCCACACGATCGGCGCGCCGGGCCTGGCCAGCTGGTGGATCACCACGCCGCTGATGCACTCCGCCGCGTGCTGCACCACCGACCCAACCAGCGTGACCGGGGCTGCGCCGCCGGCCAATGGCATCGAGACCATCTGAGCGGGCACGCCGGCCCGCGCCAGCTCGATCAGGTTCTGGGCGCCAAAATCGCTCCAGATCAACGGAGGCGACGGACAGACATCGAAGACGGCCTGCGGCTTATCCGCCAGCGCCTGCCGCCCACCAGCGAAGATCGCCAGCATATCGATCATCGTCTGCAGCGTCTTGATCGAGAATGCCCCGGTGATGACCGGCTTGGCCGAGTACTTTAACACCAGGTACAGCCGGTACAGGTCGCCGATCTCCTTCGGCACTTCGTTGCATACCACCGCGGTCGACTGGGCGTCGTACTGCGGCAGCATTTCGGTCACCTTGATGATCTTGACCAGGTCTTTGGTGTACGATGGGTGGTGCTCCAGCGTGTCTGGGTCCAGCACGTGCACGCCCGAGCTGCCCGGGTCGAAGTGCACGGCGTCGCCGCCGTAGTTGACCACCGGTTCGCCGGCCCGGTTGTACAGGTAGAACTGGCCTGGCGCGCTCGCCATCGCCTGGCGCGCCACCGCCTCTGGGATGTAAGCCACTTCGGCCTCCCGGTCGACGCGCGCACCGGCGGCTGCCAGCAGGTCCATCGCCTCCGGCGCCTGCACCTTGATGCCGTGCTCGGCCATCAGTTGGAAGGCTTCATCGAGGATGCGCTGCACCAGGTCTTCGGATAGAAGGGAAAGTTTGGGTCTCATGGTAGGTTCCTTGTGCCTGGGCCTCCCCTCGCTCAACTGGCCCGAACGTGGGGGAGGCCTCGCAGTGCGTCTATTCGCCTAGGCGTTTTCGGCAGCTTCGATGATCCGTCCCAGCTCGGCCGATACGGCCGGGTCGAGCAGGTCAGGTTGGTGGGTCTCCGGGATCTGGCGCGCACGGGCGGTTGCCCAATCGGCGGCTCCGTCCTTCTTCTCTTCCCATTCATTATACGGCCGGCGGTCCATATACTGCGGGACAAAAATCTCGCGCATGTGTTTCAAGGTGTGCTTTTGCTTCAAGAAGTTCCCACCCGGCCCGACGGCGGCGATCACATCCAGCGCCAGGGTCTCGTCGTCGACGACGATGCCCTGCAGCATCTTGTTGACGATGCTGAAGATCTCGCAGTCCATCAGCATTTCGGCGTATGACCAGATGCGGCTGCCGTGCAGGAAGCCGGCGCCCAGCAGCAGGTCCGACATCACCACGCACGACATGAAGGTCGACAGGCTGTTGTCGACGCCGGCCTGCCAGTTGGGCTGCTTGGCGCCGGTGGCGAAGGAGCCCATCGAGAGCGGTATATCGTAGTAGTCGGCCAGCACGTTGGTGGCTGCGCCGAACAGGAAGTCCTCCGGGCCGCCGCCGGTGTAAGCGCCGGTGCGCAGATCCGAAGCGGTTTGCGCGGCGGCGTAGAACACCGGCGCGCCAGGGTACGCCAGCTGGATCAACGCCGTAGCGGCGATCACCTCGGCGTTGCCCACCACCAGGTTGCCCGCCAGCGTCGCCGGGCCGGTGGTCAGCATCGAGGCCATCGTCATAAAGCCCACCGGCACACCGGCCTGCGCGCCCACCAGTGCAGCGTCCAGGCTGCCGCCGTCATGTCCCAGCGGCGGGGCGGTGCACTGCATCAGCGAGAGCACCGGGCGTTTGCGCAGCTGTTCGCGCCCGCCGGCGACTGCCGCCGCCATCTCGATTGCGGCAATCGCCTCGGTTTCGGAGTAGACCGACTCGGTCTGTACGTGCTTGGTGGAGTTGTCCCATACCGCCTTCAACTCGTGCAGGCCGCGGGTGTGGGTGGGTTTGTCCTGGGCCGAAACCGCCACCCAGTGATAGGCGATCTCTTCCTGGTAATCGGCGATGCGGGCGATCTCGCCTACGTCCTGCAGCCGGGTCCGCCGGCGCTCACCGGTGTACAGGTCGATCACTTCCACGCCGCAGCCATCGGTGCCCAGGTGGACGTGATTGCCGTCCAGCGGCAGATCCTGGGACGCGTCGCGCGCCGCCATGGTGTAGCTGTGGGGAGCCTTCTTCAGCGCCTCGTCGATCAGGTGCCCGGGGGCCTTGACCACGCTGGTCTCCCAGTTGACCTCGGCCCCATTGGCGGCCCAGATCTCCAGCGCTTTCTTCGACGGGAAGCGGATGCCGGTCTTTTCGATCACCGC
Source organism: Chloroflexota bacterium (assembly GCA_046089985.1). Classification (GTDB taxonomy): domain Bacteria; phylum Chloroflexota; class Anaerolineae; order Anaerolineales; family UBA4823; genus RBG-16-57-11. The sequence continues at coordinate 770 of JBJSYW010000454.1, read as the reverse complement.
CAGTGTGGCGGTGTGGATGCGGCTGACCTCCTCGGGGGTGAGGACGTTCAGCGACAGCTTAGGGTTGGTGATCCATTTAATTTTGCGCGCCATGAGGCCCCCCTTTCGCCGTGCCGGCTACTTGCCCAACAGTTTGCGCGCCACGCTGACCGCCCCGATGGCGTCTTCGCTGTAGCCGTCGGCGCCGATCTCGCTGACCCATTCCTTGGTCACCGGGGCGCCGCCCACCATCACTTTCACCCGCTGGCGCAGGCCCATGTCCTCCAGCGCTTCGACCACATCGCGCTGGCGTACCATGGTGGTGGTCAGCAGGGCCGACACGCCGATGATATCGGCGTCGACCTCACGCGCCTTTCCGACCAGCTTTTCCACCGGCACATCCACGCCCAGGTCGAAGACCTGGAACCCGGCGGCGGTCAGCATGGTGCCCACCAGGGTCTTGCCGATATCGTGGATATCGCCGTGAATCGTGCCCAGCACCACCCGCCCCAACATCTCGCGCGCCGTACCGCGGCGGGCCATCTCCGGCTCCAGCGTGCCCACGGCAGCCTTCATTGCCTCGCCTGCCATCACCAGTTCGGGCAGGAACGCATCGCCGCAGGCAAACGCCTCGCCCACCTGGTTGACGCCTACCACGAAACCCTGGTTGATCGCTTCCAGCGGGTCGATGCCCTGCTCGATCGCCTGGCGAGCGAGCTGCTCGGCAACTTCGGCGTCGCCATCGATAATGGACTGCGCCATAGCCTTGAACAGATCAGTGGTCATACTCT
>JBJSYW010000453.1:0-5026 GCA_046089985.1 Chloroflexota bacterium | reverse complement strand
TAATGGTCGCGCCAATCGGTCTGCATATTGCGAATGGCGCCCAGCGCGCTGTCCTCGCCCAGGGTCCAATCGGCCGGGTCCAAGAAATGAGCGAAGATATCGGAGAAGCTTTCGTTGACCGCGCCGGGTTCGAAGTCGTCGTCCATGTTGGAGCTGGATTCGCCGTCCCGGTATTCCATCACCCCGTGGGTGAATTCATGCGCCATCACATCCAGAACCGCCATGTCCTCGCCGAACTCAAAACACTCGCCGTAGCTCAGATAATGGGCGTTTTTCCACTGCGCGCCGTTATTGGTGACATGGATATACAGGCTGATCTCGCTGCCATCGTTGTCGTACGAGTCGCGATAGAGGTTGTTGCGCCACCAGTCATAAATCGATCGGGCAAAGCCGGCGGCGGCGCGCGCATCCGCGTCTGCGTCTCTATGGTAGCAGCCGTCTTCCTCATCGCACCATTCTTCATCGTCGATGCTGAAGAACCAGTCGGCGCAGTTCAGGCTGTAATCTGCGCCATAGGCGCTGTTGAGCGACAGATCGTAGTCGAATACCTGCCGGCGGTCGTTGGTGACCAGCGCGCCGTTGCTGGCGTCGATCATCTGCGCCACACCGCTGGATAGGTTCACCTGCCAGACCAGGTGGGTCTGTGGATCGGGGTCGCCGATCAGCGACGGCACGTAGTAGCGCAGTTGGGTCTCCCCCAAGACCTGGCTGCCAGGCAGCGCCAGCGCCAGGGCCAGCTCCTCCGCCCGCCACAGCGGGATCTTGTACTCGGGTGACAGGGTGATACCCGGGGCATACCCGGCGCTGAAACCGATAATCTGATCTCCGTGTATTTGCACGCGCGCCTGGGCGTTCTCCACCGGGATCTGGTGATGGAGCTGGCGGAAGACCAGCGTGGTAGGGTTGTCCGATTCGTGGCTGAACTGCAGCAGGTCGGCGTCCGGGTCCAGCCGCAGCGCATCCGAATAGGCCTGGATGAACCACCACGCGCGCGCCTGCGTCTCTTTATCGATCTGGGCCGGGATGGTCAGCTCGAAGAAGGCGCTGCGCAGCTCGCCGTTCTTGCCCATCGTATAGGCCGGCGGCTTGGCGGCGTTCTTAGACAACCTTGCCAGCCCGGCCTCCGCCCGGGCAGCCATCGCCGGGTCGGGCGGGAGCGGCGGAGAGGCGAAGCTGCAGTTGACCGTCAGCCGCGGCGGAGAGAGGCTCTCCCGGCTGAACAGCTTGACCGCCTGCGCCAGGCCGGCGGGTTTTAACGCCAGGCTTTGCTCGGGATAATCCCCGGTGGCCCACAGCGTTACCAGGTTGGTTACGTCGATCGCCAGGTGGGTGCTGCTGCCGGGTGAGTACCAGCGCGGGGTGAAGCCATAGCGCAGGTCCGGCGGGTTGAGCCAGCTGGCGGTGTCGCTGTTCCAGGCGCTTTCCACGCCGAACACCTGCAGCTGGAAATCGGCCGGGGAGGCCGCCCCAGACAGGGTCACATCCAGAACGGCCGATTGGATCGTAGCGCTGTACGGTACCGAGCCGTCCAGTTCAAAGCCCATCAGCGCGTAGGACGTGGCGGGGGCGTTGATTTGCAGCTCGCTGCTGCCCCCGAATGACAGGCCGGGGTGCGCCGAATCGATCAGGGTGTCTTGCACCGGGGCATAGACCCCGCCGCAGATTGGCTCGCCCGTCTTGACCGCCCGGGTGGTGTCGTAGGCGTAATCGTTTGACCCGACCGGGTCCTGCGTACCGGCTTGCACGCGGGCTTGATTGATCAGCGAGCCGGCCTGCGGCGCTTTTACCGTCAATGTGAAATTGACGCCGGTTTTGTTCTCCAGGCTGGGCGCACTGCAGGTGACCACGCCGCCGGAAGACAGGCAGGTATTGGGCGTGCTCACCACGGTGATCCCGGCGGGGAGGTAATCGGACACCTGGATGGCGTAAGCGGCATCCGGGCCGTTGTTGTTGACCGTCAGCGTGTAGGTGAAGTTGGTGTTGACCGGCGCCGGGTTCTGGCTGGAGGTCTTGGTGAGCGCCAGGTCGGCCGATGGGCATGGGGAAGCTGCCAGCTTGACACTTGACCAGGTGACCGGCTGGTCATACCATTGCCCGCTTGGCCAGCCGTAGTCGTCGCCCGTGCCGCTCACCCAATGGTGATAGAAGGCCAGGCCAAACGACCGGCTGCAGGTTCCGCCGGTCAGGCCGAGGGGGATGGCGTATTCCGCCTGGTCGTATTCATTGGAGGCTGTCTTTGCATCCCACCCGGGGATCACCGCCGGGTTGTAGCCGTAGCTGCCGGTGCCGGCCGCGCTGGAGAGCGCGCCGGTCAGGAGTTTGGCCTGCAGGGCCAGGTCGTCCGGCTCAGCGATCGATTCGGCGGCATTGTCGGTGTCCAGGTACACGCGGGTGAAGCGCTCTTTATCGGTGCCGCCCAATCCTGTGTAACAGACGTAGAGGAAGGCGGCATCGTGCATCAGGTACAGGTTGGCGTCTTTTCCGGCATCGCTGAAGGTTTGGACCAGCGCACTGCTGTACTCTCCGGCTGGGTCGCACGCGCCGTCCAGCGTGGGCGTGACGGTGGATGAGGGGATGGTCAGGGCGGCGAGCGGACCGTTCGGCTCCCCAACCAGATCGGCGCTGCGCCCGGGCACGGCGCTCAACAGGCTGAGCGCGCAGATCAGCGCGCCCAACAGTCCCACCAATCCGATCCGGTGGGCGGCGAAAGCGGGATGAAGTTTCTGGATCATAGAATCCTCCCAAATAACCCAACATGCGTTTGATTATTTTCGCCGGTCCTTGAGGTCCCCGGCAGTATGTGTTCGGATGCGGATTCAGTTGTCTTGTATGAAGGATGTAAGGGGGTAATCTATGCGGGCGTGCAAGTTAACCGGAGGTCGCTAAACTACATCGATTATAGCACAGCCCGGTTTCTGTATATACAACTTCTTTGCGCGGCGAGCTTGGTATAATCTCAGCAGCAGGTGCGCATGTCCCGCCGGACGATCTTCATCCCCTACCATCCCAAGAGCGTGTTGAATAAAGGCCCGCGCGCCGATCACTGGTTCTGGAGCCGCTACAGCGCCTACCCCTACCTGGGCTGCCAGCATGGCTGCGCCTTTTGCTACTGCCGCGAGAAGAAGTTTAGCCCGTACGATGACCCGCAAGACTTCGCCTACGTGATCAAGGTCAAGGAGAATGCGCCGCAGCTGCTGCGGCGCGGCCTGCAGCGCGCCGCGCTGGACGTAGTCTTCACCGGCGATTACCAGCCCGCCGAACGCAAGTTTGGCCTGTCGCGGCAGCTGCTGGAGGTGTGCCTGGAGCTGGGCTTCCCGGTGCTGGTGCTGGAGCGCTCGCCGCTGGTGCTGCGCGACCTGGACCTGCTGCAGGAGATCCAGCGCCGGGCGCGGGCGGTGGTGATGTTCAGCATCATCTACACCCCCGAGACCCCCGCGGCCGGCCGGGTGCGGAGCTTCGAGCGGCTGGCCCCGGGAGTGGAGCGGCGCTTCGCGGCGATGGAGCGCCTGGCGGCAGCCGGCATCACCACCGGGGTGAGCGCCATGCCGCTGCTGCCCGGGCTGTGCGATACCGCCGAGAACCTGGACCTGCTGGCCCATTGGACGGCCAACCATGGCGGGGCGTTTATCCTGGCCTCCGGGCTGACCCTGGCCGACCGGCAGCGAGAGCACTTCTTCCAATACCTTCAGGCGCAGGCGCCCGAGTTGGTCGAGCGGTACGCCCGTTGGTACCCGCCGGGCAGCTATGGCGCAGCCGGCGGCTACCGTTGGCTGGAGACGGCCCGCCAGGTGCGCCAGGCCTGCCTGCGGCACGGCATCCTGGACCGCATGCCGCGCCCGGTGGTCCCGGGTGAGAAGCGCGCCTTGAACAAGCGCGCCGCCGAGCGCCTGGCGGATGAAGCCTACCGGCTCGACCTGGAAGGTAAACCGGCGCAGGCCTGGCGCTTCCGCAAGGCGGCCTGGGCGATGGACGACCTGCCGCAGGAGCTGGGCCTGCTCTACCGGACGCTGGGGGCCAGGGGCATCGCCGGTATCCCCGGGGTGGGCGAGGAACTGGCGGGTGAGGTGGTGGCCTGGCTGCAGTCGCCGGCGCGCGCTGAGCAGTTTGGCGCAAATCCTCCATAAATAGTCTGATTTAGGGTAGAATCCCGCCCGGTTCGTGGATTATCCGTTAGCAGCCGTTGGCAGGAGGACAGCATGAAGATCGCAGTGATCGGCGCGGGCAACATTGGTGGGACGTTGGGGCGGGCCTGGGCGGCCCGGCATCGCGTCAATTTCGGGGTGCGCAGCCCGCAGGACAGCAAGTATGACCCGCTGCGAGCCGTGGCGGAGGTGATGGCGGCGGAGCAGGCGCTGGAGGGGGCCCAGGCGGTGCTGTTGGCCCTGCCCGGACCGGCGGTGGCGGAGTTTGCTGCCGGCTGCGGGGCAGCCCTGGAAGGCAGGGTGGTGATCGATGCGGCTAACAACGTGCGCAGCGCCGAGATGAACAGCCTGGGCGCGCTGCGCGCGGCTGCGCCGGGGGCGCACCTGGCACGGGCCTTCAACAGCACCGGGTGGGAGAATTTCGCGCAGCCGGTGCTGGGCGGTCAGCCGGTGGATCTGTTCTACTGCGCCCAGCCGGCGGCGAAGCCGGTGCTGGAGCAGTTGATCGGCGAACTGGGCCTGCGCCCGATCTACACCGGCGACCTGGACACCGCCCCGCTGTTGGACAACCTGACCCGCCTGTGGTTTGCCCTGGCGCACGTCCAGGGGCGCGGCCGGCGCATCGCCTTCAAGCTGCAGCAAGATCACCCGTAGCCGGCCCGGGCTGCGCTGCGCCTGGCATAGTATAATTGGTGCATCCCCGCTTCCCATGCCAGCCGGAGACAACGCCCGATGATCGTGATTAAACAGCCTGCCACCAAGGATGAGTTTAAGGAATATTATGCCCTGCGTTACCAGGTCTTGCGTGAACCGTGGGGCCAGCCAAAGGGCACAGAAAAAGACGATTATGAACCGTTGAGCCGGCATTTCATGGCGGTGGATGA
>JBJSYW010000452.1:0-2934 GCA_046089985.1 Chloroflexota bacterium | reverse complement strand
CGCCGAGTCGCCCAGGCAGTCCACCTCAGGCGGCTGAGATGGGTCTTGGATAAAGCGAGCGGCGAGCCGGCGGGCGCAGTCTGACTCTTCCAGCACCGGGTGGCCCAGGCCGGGCAGGCTGACAAAGACGGCATTGGACAGGCTTCCAGCCACCTGGCGGGCGGTGTCGGGCGGTGTAACCGGGTCCAATTCACCGCTCAACACCAGGGCGGGCACCGCGCTGGTCACGGCTTCGCTCTCCAGCGGGCTGGCCTGCCCGGCGCCCCACATCTGGCACACGTCGAAGACGCGCTCCACGTTGTCCACCAGGTACTCGGCGAAGCGCGAGCCAGTGGCGCCGGCGGCCGATTCGGCCACCTGCTGGTTGTTGAAGATGATCTCGTCGTAGCACTCGGTTGAGTAATACGCGCCTTCGCTGTGGGCGCGCCCGCGCTCGATGCCGGTTTCGTTCCAAGGGTAGTAATCGGTCAGCGGGCGGGGGAAGATCAGCCCGGCGACCGCTTCGTAGCGGCCGTAGTGCAGATCGTAGATCACGTACGGGATGCGCTCCATCGTTTCATTGCGGTAGAGCGCCTCGAACACCAGCTCGGCCAGGTGGTGCCCATCCAGGAACACCGGCAGCTGGCTGCCGCTGGTCGGGTCGTTCACCAGCAGCTGCACCGGCTCCTGGTTGAGCGTTTCGAGCAGGTCGGCGAACAGCAGTTCCAGGTCGGGATAGGCGGCGGTGCAGCCGGGGTCGGCCTGGCACTGGGCGAAGAGCGCCTGCAGCGCCAGGCTGCCGCTGACGGCGCGGGTCTCATAAACGTTGGCTTGCAGCGGCGAAACCGAGTCGAGCACCACGCTGCGCAGGCTTTGCCCGTAATCGCGCATCATCATCAGCGCCAGCCGGGCGCCGTACGACACGCCCACCAGGTTCCAGTGCTCGATGCCCAGCGTCAGGCGCAGCGCTTCCAGGTCTGCGGCGGCCTGGCTGCTGTTGAACAACGCCAGGTCAACCCCCTGGTTTACCAGGCGGTCACGGCAGGCCCGGGCGGCCTGCAGGTAGGTATCGTACTGCGCTTTTTCGATCTCGTAGCAGTTCAGACTGGGTTCAGACCCGCCCGAGCCGCGCTGATCGACCAGGTACAGGTCGCGTTCCTGCAGCACGGGCCAGTTCTTCAGCGCAGCGAGGGCCTGTTGGGCGTTCGTCCCCGGCCCGCCGGACAGGAAGACCACCGGGTCGGGCGCTTTATTGGGGTTGGCGCTGCGCACGATTGTCACCGCCAGGCGCATTTTGCCCAGGCGCGGACTGCGGTGGTCGGCCGGTACGACCAGGAACCCGCAGTCCACGTCCAGCGACAGATCCATGTTTTCGCACTTAACCGCGTTGAAGCGGAAGGCGAAAGCATCGGAGGCTTGGTCGGCCGTCAACACCGCTCCGGCGTCCTGGCGCGCGGTAACAGGCTGGCAGCCTGCCAGCGCCAGGATGATCAGGGCAAACCAGCGGCCTATCCGCCGGGCAGCCAGCTGCATACCGCCGGCTCTATTCCTCTTCTTCTTCTTCGACCAGGAAGAGCAGCAGAGCTGCGGCGCCGTCGGCATAGCCGCGCATCCCGGTCAGCTTGCCGAAGTACACTTCTTCTTCCTCGCCTTCGTAGAAGTAGATTTCGCCTTCTTCGGTGACGTAGCCCAGTTCTTCCTCTTCGTCCTCTTCTTCGTAATAGAGGATCACGGTGCCATCGTCTTCGGCCCAGCCGAGTAGATAATCTTCTGAGTCGTAGACATCACCCTCGTCGTAATCGATGCGGCCCAGGAATTCTTCTTCGGCTTCGTTGATCTCGTAAACCTTGCCCTCATCGTCGATGCGAGCGATCATGACGTTCTCTTCTTTCTCGGTGTCTGCAAATACTTTGACGTCCATGGGGGATGCCTCCTTAATATATCGAACGGATTAGATAGTTGGTTTTGATATGTTGCACGCTATTGTATTCGCGGCGGCGGCTTTTGTCATGGTGGACAGGTTAGGATTTGGTTAGTGAGCGGTTAACTCGCTGGTTACAACTGGCCGGAATCGGTCAGGGCGGCTGCCAGGGCCAGGTAGCCCGGGTCATCAAAGCGAGCCGGGTGGCAGGCGGCGGCATAGCCGGGCAGTTCGGCTTCGTCCAGGTAGGCCGCCAGCAGTTCGCCGGCAGCGGCGGCGGCCATCAGCCCGTAGCCTGACAGCGCCCCCAGCGCATAGCTGCCCGGCAGCGGCAGCGGGCCGATCAGCGGGCGGTTATCGGGCGCGCAGGTATAGTAGCCGCCGTCCACCGCCGGGCGCACCAGCCGGTCACGGTAGGCGCGCATGCCGGGCAGCGGCTGTTCCAGCCCGCGCTGCACCACATCCGCGTACAGCGGGTCGTCTGGCAGCGGGAAGACCGGCGCTGCGCCATCCGGCAGGCGCGTGTCGCGGTATTCCCACAAGGCGATCACGATCGGGCTTTCGGCGCCGCCCTCCGGGCGGGTGTGGATGCCGGCCGGCAGCCGGCCGGTCAGGAAGCGCAGTTCAGGGTCATCTTGCAGCCCGGCGCGCTCATCGTCCGGCAGGTCGAGGGTCTGTTCGCCGGCCCAGATCACCAGCGGGGCGGCGCGGTCGAGCACACCGTGTACATCGCGGAAGGCCAGCTTCAGGTGCCGTTCGTGCTGCACTGGCAGCTGCTGCCCGGTCAATCCGGCGACCTGGTTCAGCAGCGGCCCGGCGGCATTCACCAGGCAGTTGGTCGCGATAGTCTGCCCGCCGGCGGTGGTCACCGCGCTTACCCGCCCGCCGCGGGTGTGTACGACGCTGACCCGGTCGGCCAGCAGCTGCACCCCGGCCTGGCGCGCTTTTTCAAGCAGCTGCATGCCCAACTGGTGGGCGCTGAACCAACCCGCCCGGCGCACGTGCAGCGCGGCGGTGACCGCCGGGTTCAAGTA
>JBJSYW010000451.1:0-2788 GCA_046089985.1 Chloroflexota bacterium | reverse complement strand
GGCGGAGGCGAGTTCGTCGCCGGCGTCAGCCGGTGACCTGCAACGCGTCCGCAAGGCGAACGCAGTTGGCCTTGCACCAACCCTTCTCGCCGTCGGCACTTTCGCACTGTGGCGAAAACCCGAGCCTCCACGCCTCCCGCGGCGAGCAGGGATGCTGGCCGCGCCCCTGGCAGGACGCCGGTCGCATAGCGCGCGCTCCGCGGGCGCAGCGACACAGCCGGGCACGGATGCCGGGCGTTCTTCGCAGGGACAGCCGGCGAGGGATGGCCGCCGGCAGGGCCGCACGCAGGAAGCGCAGGCCGCCGCGCGCCAGGGAGGGCGATAGCGCGGCGCAACAGCCCGACCCGCGCCGGCGCAGCGCGCCGTGGCGGGCGCCGCCTGAAGCCTCAGCACGGTAGAGAGCGACTGGGCGATAGCCCCCAGAGCAGCCTTTCCCAACCGGCCTCAGCACATGAATGTGAAGGCTGTATGCGATTACTGTGAAGAAACGTGAAATCTGCGTGAATTTCCCGAACGGCCACTGGAATGGCACACCGACTGCGTATTCCAGTGCATTCGGCCGGCCATTCCAGTCTGATTCGGCCACCGATTCCAGTGTCATTCGGCCGGGCGGTCGGAGCGTAGCGACGCGGGGTGTAATGAGGTTACTGAGAGTGCGCCGGAGCGGTCAATGCTGAGCGCAGCCGATCCGGCTTTTCCGCGTTGTTGCAACCTCCGTTACGGCGTAACGCCGAAGTAGTGATCCCACTCTGGGGTATCGAGTTCCAGGGTATTCAGGAGTTCTTGGTCGGCAGCGAGGATCAAGCGTTCGAGCAGTGCGCGCCGCGTTACACCGTAACGTCGGGCCAGCCGTCGCAAGGCGAGATGGGAGGCACTGCTGATCCAGGTGTTGAGGCGATAGTCGCCGTCGCCGGTGGTGCGCCGGGCACGGTAGGCGGCTTGGCGCTGGGCTGTGGTTTGAGGCATGGGGTGTTCTCCAGAGCAGCCGTGTTACGGCGTAACGGTGAGTGTTTGGCGCTGTTTGCGCATCGACGGTCCCTGCAGCGGGAGGCGATGCGCGTTATGCACCAAGCGATCGAGGATGGCCTCGGCCAAGGTGGGATCGCCCAGCGCCTGATGCCACTGTTCCACGGGCAGTTGACTGGTGACCACGGTGGAGCGGGTGGCGTAACGGTCATCGAGGATTTCCAACAGATCCCGCCGCTGCCGGTCGCTGAGGCTGTTCTCCAGGCCCCAGTCATCGAGGATCAACACCTCCACCCGCGCCAACTGCCGCATCAGCCGGAGATAACGGCCGTCACCGCGGGCGATTTCCAATTCCGCCAACAGGCGTGGTAACCGCTGGTAGAACGCGCTGTAGCCGTCACGGCAGGCTTTCTGCGCCAGCGCGCAGGCCAGATACGTTTTGCCGACGCCGGTGGGACCGGTGATCAGGAGGTTCAGGTGCTCGGCGACCCAACGGCAATCGGCGAGTTGGTGAACCACGGCGCGGTCGAGTTGCCGGGGTGTTTTCAGGTCGAGGTCTTCGAGACTGGCGGATTGCTGCAGTTTGGCGAAGCGCAAGCGCGTGGTGAGCCGGCGGTTAGCGCGTTCGCTGAGCTCGCGATCGATGAGCAGCCCGAGGCGTTCCAGGAAGCTCAAGCGCTCGATCTCCGGCAGGGTTTGGTGTTCTTGCAGCGCCTGCAGCATACCGGTGAGCTTCAGTGCGCGCAGTTGGTCGAAGGTGGGGTGTGACAACATGCGGTGTTCTCCCTTCAGTGGAAATAGTCGGCACCGCGCAGATTGCCGTGCGGCAGGCTGGGCGTTGGTTCATGGGACGTAACCGGTTGTGCGTCGAGGCCATGGGTCAGAATCGATTCGACGCTGCGATAGCTCAGGGCCTTGATCGCCAGCGCCCGTTGGCAGGCCGCGTCCAAACGGGCGGCGCCGAAGCGCTCGCCCAAGCGCAAGATGCCTAGACACGAGCGATAGGCCTGTTCCGGGTGACGCCGCGCCTGCAGGATGGCGTCAATCAGTTGGGCGGTAGCCGGTCCTGACTGCTCGGCCCAGCGCCGCAGCCGCTCCGGTGACCAGTCAGCACCGCGGTGATGCGGCGGCATGTGGCTGTCCACGGTGCTGTGGCGGCCGCGGTGATCGACTTTCGGATGGGCCGCCACGCGTTGACCGTGATGGAACACTTCCACCGTCGTGGCGGTATGGCGCAGATCGACTTTGCGCCCGACCAGGGTGTGTGGAACCGAGTAATAATGGCCGTCCACCTCAACGTGATAGTCGACGTGGACCTTGGCCTGTTTCCACTGGGCGAAGACGTAGGGTTCGGCCGGCAAGGCTTGCAGCGCCGGGCGATCCAGCGCCTCGAAGGCGGACTGCCGGGAACCCGGCAGCTTCTTGAAGGGCCTCTGGTTGAGTGCGTGCAGCAGTTCCCGGAGCGCGCGGTTCAGCGTCGTCAGCGACGTAAACGCCTGGTTCCTGAGGCGCGCCAGGATCCAGCGCTCCACCAGCAGCACGCCGACTTCGACCTTGGCCTTGTCGCGCGGCTTGCGCACCCGCGCCGGCACCACCGCTACGCCGTAGTGCGCGGCCATTTCGGCGTAGGTGGCATTGAGCTCCGGTTCATAGCGGCAGGCCTTGGTCACCCCCGCCGCCAGATTGTCCGGCACCAGCACCGCGGGCACGCCGTGAAAGAACTCGAACGCCCGGACGTGGGCACCGCTCCAGTCCGCCAGGTTCTGGCTGGCCAGCGCTTCGGCGTAGGTGTAATTGGACGCGCCCCACACCGCGACAAAGA
>JBJSYW010000450.1:0-5961 GCA_046089985.1 Chloroflexota bacterium | reverse complement strand
CTTAATGACCATCTTTCTATTCACGTTTGCCGGGTTTATCGCACTGCTGTGGCGGCATACCGCCGGGTTTACTACCTTCCAGTTGAACTGGCTGGACCTGGTGCTGCTGGCGTTTTCCACGCTGCGCCTGGGCCACCTGGTGGCCTATGATCGGGTGACCGAGCCGCTGCGCCGCCCGTTCGCCCGCACGGTGGCAGACGGTACCGGCGCGGGCGAGTCGGTCGAGCCGATCGGCTTGGGGGTGCGCAACGCGCTGGGCCAGGCGATCTCCTGCCCGATCTGCGCCGGCACCTGGATTGCCGCTGGGTTGACCTACGCCCTGGTGGCCTTCCCCGGCCCGGCGCGTGTCTTCCTGACCATGACTGCCGCGATCGGCGCAGCTTCGCTGCTCAACGCCGCCTGCGAGGCGCTCAGCTGGAACGGCCAACTGGCCCGCACCCGCACCGGCGAGATCATCAAAGCCCAGAAGCGCGCCATCGGCGCCCGCCCGCTGCAGGCCGACTGCGACCCGGACGAGGAAGATACGCCGCGCCCCACCCCGGCTGCCCTGCCCAAGCGCACCAAGACCCCGCTGCGCTAGTCCAGTTTCAGCGGCAGCCAGCTGTCGCCGTCGCGCTCAACCACCAGCACCGCTCGACCGCCGCGGCGGGCCGGGCGCAGCCGGTCACACTGTACCATGCCTGAGGCAACCGGCGCGCCGGAAAGCTGCTGTACTTCGCTGACGCCCGCCGCCAGTACATTGCTCACCGGCTGCAGCCCGCTCAATGCCCGCAGGCTGCCCAGCTGCACATAACGCCCGTCGCTGCCGTCCGCCGCCAACCCCACCGCAGCCAGCGCGCCGATCACGCCGTCGTGCGTGCCGCCCAGCCCCTGCAGCAGCGCCGCGGCGCCGCCAGCCAGCTGCAGCGCCTCCACCTGGCTGACCAGCTCGCGCTTCGCCCGCCGCCCAAACTCGCTGAAGGTCCGCGCTTCGGTCTCCCAGGCCGCGCACAGCCCCGGGTCGCTGCCTTCGATAAAGTCGGCCAGCATCATCACCCGGGCATGCTCGAACAGCTCAGCCAGCAGGCCCGCATCGCCGGCCAACGCCTGCGGCGCATCCAGCAGCAGCGCCAGGCAGCTGTTGTGGGCGGTACATGGCACGCGCGGGTCCACCAGCAGCTGGTGGCGCGTCACCCCCAGCAGCTTGATCTCGCCCGGTCCGCCGGTCAGCAGGTCTTCGGCCAGCTGGCGCGCCAGCCGCCCGGTGCCGCGCGACTCCAGCGTATCGGTATCATCCAGGCCGATCAGCAGCAGCGCCATAGCACTACGCCTGCCCGGGGGTCTTGCGATAGATGCGGCTGCCCGGGTTCTCGCCGTTCAGCGCTCGAGTCAGGTCGCCCGGGCGGCGTCCGTTGACCAGCAGCACTTCGTGCGCGCTGCGGGCGCGCGCCAACAGGTGCAGCATGGCCCGTTCCACCGGCAGGTCGTTCAGGTCCATCGCCAGCAGCGCTTCCACTTCGATCTCTGGGATAAACTCGGCCTGCGGGTCTTTCTTCGGGTCGGCCGTCAGCAGCCCGTCCTCGTCCTTGACCAGGATGCAGCGCTTTGCCCCCAGCACCTCGGCAGTCAAGAATGCGCCCACGTCGGTACGGTGCGGCGGGATGCGCCCGCTGACGTCCGGCTGCTCCCACAGGCCGTAGGGCGGCATAGCGTGCGTCACCGGGATCAGCCCCTGCGACAGGTAGGAGGACATCTTCACCAGGTCGCCGTGCCCAATCTGCACCCCGCCGAAGGGGGTCATCAACACCGACAGCATCAGCGCGTTTTGCTCGGAGATCGCTTCGCCCAGTTTGGCCAGAATGCCGGTGGGCATGCCCAGGTCCAGCGCGATGGCATAGGCATGCCGGCTGCGCGTCCCGCCGCCGGTCATCAGCAGCAGCTGGTGGGCGCGGCGCGCCGCCACAATCTCCTCAACCAGCGGCTGCAGTACCTGCGCGCCACGGTCGATGATCGACTGCCCGCCCAGTTTAATTACATTCAGTTCCGGCAGCGGTCGAAAGACCGGCCCACCTTCGCTGCGCGCCAGCAGGCGCTTGTCCATCAGCGACTCAGCCATCAGCGGCGAATCAATGTGCAGCCGGCCGCTCTGATCTCGTTGAATGCTCATCCGCATCTCCTCCTCGCTCGATGATATGCCCAAAGAATAAAAAAAAGGGACCGGGCCGCACGCACCGGCCCAGTCCCTTATTCTACTCGATGATCGCCTTACTCAACCTTGATCTCCACCACGCCCTTGACCTGCAGGTTGCCAGGGAAGTTGGGCATCACGATGCTGTAGCCGCCTTCCTCGCGGAAAGCTAGGATGCAGTCGGCGCAGGCCATCAACTCGGCCAGGGCTACTTCGCCGGTGAAACCGTCGCCGGCCACGAAGACCACCTTGGCGGCGTCGGCCGCCGGCTGGACGGACTTCAGCAGCTCGACCAGCGAGACGCCGGTGTATGTGGTCTGCTCGCCCGACTTATTGGTGTAGACCGAATCGATCATCGGCAGGGCTTTCAGCTCGGCGTCGGTCAGGGTCTTCTCGGCCGCCAGTTTGCCGCTGAACTTCAGCCCCGCCGGGGCAGCCGCGGCCGCCTGGGCGTCGGTGTACGGCTTCGACGACGGCACAAACAGCGACTGGCCGAAATCTTCCTTGCCAAAGCCGGCGACCTGTTCCTGCACCGGCACCGAGATGATCCAGTCGATGAACTTGTTGGCCATTTCGGCGTTGATGGCCGGGTTCTTGGCCGGGTCGACCGCGATCACACCGTACGGGTTGAACAGGCTCTTGTCGCCTTCGACCACGATGACCAGTTCCAGGCCTTCCTTCGAGCGCGCCAGGTAGGTGGCCCGGTCGCTGAGGGTGTAGCCCTGCTGCTCGGCGGCCATGGTCAGCACTTCGCCCATGCCCTGCCCGGCGGAAATGTACCAGTCGCCGGCTGGTTCGATCTCGGCCTTGGTCCAGATCGACAGCTCCTTGGTGTGGGTGCCCGATTCGTCGCCGCGCGAGATAAACGGCGCCGCGCCCTCAGCCAGCTTCTTGAAGGCATCCACCGCGCTGGTGATGCCCTTCAGGCCGGCCGGATCGCTTTCCGGGCCCACGATGACGAAGTCGTTGTACATCACGTCTTCGCGGCGCACGCCGTCGCCGGCGGCCATAAACTCATCTTCTTTGGCGCGCGAGTGAACCAGCAGCACATCCGCGTTGCCGTCCTTGCCCAGCGCCAGCGCCTGTCCGGTGCCCACCGCGATCACGTCCACGGTTACGCCGGCTTCCTGCTCAAACAGCGGCAGCAGGAAGTCCAGCAGGCCCGAGTCCTGCGTGGAGGTGGTGGTGGCAAGCACCAGGTGGCCTGCCTGGCCCGGCTTCGGGAGTTCGGGCGCTTCGGTGGCAGCCGGGGCTTCGGTCGCTGCCGGGGCTTCGGTGGTCGCCGGGGCTTCCGTGGCTGCCGGCGCTTCGGTCGCCGCCGGGGCTTCCGTGGCCGCCGGCGCTTCAGTCATGACGGCTGCTTCGGTAGCGGCCGGGGCCTGCGTGGCAGCCGGCGCCTGGGCGCAGGCGCCCAGCACGAAGGTCGCAATCAACAGCAGGCTGAATACAAAGGACAGTTTCTTGCTCATCTTCTCTCCTTCTCCTGAATCGTTCAATAGACCATGTCACCGGCCACAAACGCGCGCGTGCGCTCGTCGGCCGGGGAATTAAAGAAAGTCTCGGTTTCGGCCACTTCCACCAGCCGCCCTTCCAGCAGGAAAGCCACCCGGTGCGCCAGACGGCGGGCCTGGAACACGTTGTGTGTCACCAGCACCAGCGTGGTGTGGCGCGCCCGGTTCAGGTCCACGGCGATCTTTTCAATCAGGGCCACGTTCGACGGGTCCAGGTTGGCGGTCGGCTCATCCAGCAGCAGCACATCCGGCTCGATCACCATCGCTCGCGCCAGCGCCACGCGCTGTGCTTCGCCGCCCGATAGCGTGCGCGCCCGCTGGCGCGCCAGCCCGACCAGCCCCACCTGCTCCAGCACGGTCTCCACCGCCTGGTCGACGCGACCATCGCGCTGCCCGCGCAGGTTCAGCCCAAAGTTCACGTTGTCGCGCACCGAGCGGTCCAGCAGCATCGGGCGTTGGAACACCGTCGTCACCCGCCGCCGCCAGGCCAGCGGCATCTCCTGACCGGCCGAGAACACCGTCCCGTCAAATTCCACCTGCCCGGCGGTGGGCGGCTCCAGAAAGTTCAGCAAGCGCAGCAGCGTGCTTTTGCCCGAGCCGCTGGGTCCAACGATCGCCAGCACCTCGCCGCGCCGGATTTCCAGCGCGTCGATTGACAGGATCGTACGCGCCCCATAATTCTTGGTCAGTCCGCTGATGTGATACATCCGCCGCCTCAATCGTCAAACTTGGTGCCCTGCAGGCGCATCATCACCAGGTTGATCACGAAGGTGATCACCAGCAGGATCGCTCCCAGCGCCAGCGCCAGGTCGAACGAGCCTTTGCGCGTTTCAAGCACGATCGCGGTGGTCAACACGCGCGTGCGCCCGGCGATATTGCCGCCCACCAGCATCACCGCTCCCACTTCCGAAATGATGCTGCCAAACCCGGCGATGATCGAGACTACCACCCCCACGCGCGCTTCGCTCAGCACGGTCAGCGCCGCCTGGCGCGGCGTAGCGCCCAGCGAGAGCACCTGCTGGCGCAGCGCCGGGTCCACCCCCATCACTGCCGCCATCGTGAAACCGGCAATCATCGGGAATGCGATGATCGTCTGGGCGATCACCATCGCCGCGGGCGTGAACAGGGCCGGCATCCACGGCAGGTGCAGCGAGCCGAGCGGCCCGCTGCGCGAGAGCATTAGGTAGACAAACAGGCCGATCACCACCGGCGGGAAGCCCATCCCGGTGTACAGCAGCGCCGCGGCCAGCTTGCGCCCCGGGAAGTGTGCCAACCCCACCAGCGCTCCCAGCGGAACGCCAAACAGCGTGCTGAACAGCAGGGCTGTGCCAGACACGCGCAGCGATAGCAGGATGATTTCGGTCAGGTCAGCGGTCATTAGTCAATTACACCGGCACAAGTATACAGGATAGCCGGTGTATGTCAATAGGCGCGGCGCGGGCCGTGGTCTGCAGCGCCGGTCTTCCGGCAGCCCTGCAAACCACGGCCCGCAGCTTCCGGGGCCGCAGTATGGCGTTATCCTGCCGGCGGCTCCCCGCTGGAAACCGGCTCTAGCGAGACTTCCGACTGTGGGCGCTTCAGCGCCAGGCTCAACAGCCCGCCGGCAGCCAGCACCCCCGCCGCATGCACCAGGTAGCTGTCCGGGCCGAGGAACTGCACCGCCATCAGCAGCACGTCGGGCACCGGCAGATAATACAGCAGCGGCGAGGCGAACAGCACCAACAGCCCGGCCCCAGCCATCACCGCCGATACCACCCGGTCCTGACCGGCGCTGCGGAACAGGTACAGCACCAGCCCCAGCGCCAGCGCCAGCAGCGCCAGTTCCAGCAGCGGCAGCGCCAGCACCAGCACCCCCTCCATCCCCGCTCCATTCATATTCTGCACCTGCAGCACGATGGCGATCCCATAGAAGACCAGCGCCAGCAGCAGCACACCCGGGACCGCGCTGATCAGCAGCAGCCGGTTGACCTTTTGTTCGCTCACATTGCGCTCCTTGAAGAATGTCCAGCGCGAATCATATCATAGATTACAATGGGGCCCGCATGCCGTTTCTTGCCCTATCGATGATCCTGTCCGCCGCCTTCCTGCATGCCGGGTGGAACCTGCTGGTCAAGAGCATCGCCCCGTCGGGCAGCGCACGCCCCCCAGGCGCGCCCGACGAGCGCACCGCCATCACCGCCTGGGCCATGCTCGTGCCGCTGCTGCCGGCGGCGCTGCTGTTGATCCGCGCCGCCCTGGATGCACGCGCCCCTGCCCCGCCGAATGCCTATGCGCATACCATCC
>JBJSYW010000449.1:0-3416 GCA_046089985.1 Chloroflexota bacterium | reverse complement strand
AGCGCCAGCCGACCCCCCATTCGTCCACGTACGGTTCGTCGCCCTGGTAGTACGAGTTGGCCCAGCCCACCGAGGTGAGCAGCAGGTCTTCGCCCAGGGCACGCTCCAGTTCATAGGTGTTGCCGCCGCCGTGCGGGTTATGCATCCGGCCCTCGCCCAACTGCAGCTCCGCCTCCAACCGCAGGGCGAACTCGGGGGTGAACGACACCTGCATCGGGCAGCGGTCAGGCTGCTCGTGGTTGAGCGCCATCAAGACACGGTCACGGTGTTTCATCGGCGGCTCCCTGGTTGAAGCGGGTTACTTGGCAGCTGGCTCGGCCGCCAGGCTGGTGCGGGCACGCTCTGCGCGCGCCTGGCGGTACTGCGAGATCGCCACCGCGGCGATCAACAGCAGGCCCAGGGCCACTTTCTGGGTGAAGGTGTTGAAGCCCAGCAGGTTCATGCCGTTATTCAGCACGCCCACCAGGATCACCGCCAGGAAGGTGCCCATCACCGTGCCCTTACCGCCTGAAGTGGCCGCCCCGCCCAGGTACACGGCGGTGATCGCCTGCAGTTCGATGCCCGAACCGTTGATTGGATTGCCCGAGGTGGTGCGGGCGGTCAGCAGTACGCCGGCCAAACCGGCAATACCGCCGGAGATCATGTACATCATCACCCGCACGCGCGACAGGTTGATGCCGGCCAGGCGGGCCGCCGTGGCGTTGCCGCCGGTAGCGTAGATGGCGCGCCCGAAGGTTGTATAGCTCATGATCACGTGCACCAGCAGCGCCACCGCCACCAGGATCACAGTCAGCACCGGGATGCCGGTCCAGGCGGCGCCGCCCAGCTTGGGCAGCGGCAGATCGGTCAGGAAGCGTCCGGAGGCCAGCCAGGTGAAATTGGGCTGGGTGACCACGCCGATTGGCTTGCCTTCCGGAGCGAGCAGGAAGGCGAACCCGGCAAAGGCCGCCAGCGTGCCCAGGGTGGCGATAGTGGGGTTGACCCGCAGGGCGGTGACCACCACCCCGTTGATCGCTCCGCAGGCCATGCCGCCCAAGATGCCCGCCAAAATGGCCCAGAACACGCTGCCGGTGGGGAAGATGTGCAGCGAGCCGACCACGCCGGTGCCCACCAGCGCCGAAGCCGCCACCACCGAGCCGACCGAGGCGATCGAGCCGACCGAAATATCCAGCGCGCCGGCGATGATCACCACCGTCTCGCCCACCGACAGCAGGCCGACGATCACGATCGCCTGCGCCAGGCTGTTCATCAGGTTCTGCCAGGAGAAGAACTTTTCACCGCCGGTGAACCCGAGCCACCCGCTGACTACTGTAACCAGCAGCACCAGAATGAAGAGGGCCAGGATCAGCGAAAGGTTGTCCGCGCCGATAAAGCTCAACACCGCCTGCAGCGGACCTTCGCGTTTTTCCATGGGTGTGGCTTGCTTTTTGGATGGGGTGGACATTTCGTTCGTCATGCGACCGTATTCTCCTGCTTTGATGCGCCCTCGGCTTCCGCCGCCTGCGCCGTCAAATGATCAACCATCGCCAGGCCGAGCACTGCTTCCTCGGTGGCGTCTTTTCCAACCAGCTCGCCGGTAATGCGCCCGTTCTGCATTACGTAAATGCGATCCGACAGGCCCAGGATCTCGGGCAGTTCCGAGCTGATAAACATAATTCCCAATCCCTGGTTGGCCAGCTCGTCAATCAGGCGGTAGATCTCGGCCTTCGCGCCAACGTCAATGCCGCGCGTCGGCTCATCCAGGATCAGCACCTTCGGTTTGGCCGCCAGCCAGCGGCTGAGCACCACTTTCTGCTGGTTACCGCCCGACAGCTTGCCGACTTCCTGTTCAAGCGACGGCGTGCGGACCTTCAGCTTGGTGATATATTCCGAGATCACGCTGCGCTCGCGGTGGCGCAGGACAAAACTCAACCGGCTGATGCGCTTGATAATCGCCATCGAAGCGTTCTCCAGCACACTGCGCGCCAGCACCAGACCTTCCCGCTTGCGGTCTTCCGGGGCAAAACCGATGCCCTTGGCGATGGCGTCATCCGGGCGGCTGATCGAAACCTCCTTGCCGTTCACGTACACCTTGCCGCTGTTCTTCGGCATTTCGCCAAAGATGACCTTAGCCAGCTCGGTGCGCCCCGCACCCACCAGCCCGGAAAAGCCGACCACCTCGCCGGCGTTGATGCGGAAGCTGATATCGCGGTGCCAGTTGCTGTTCAGATGTTCGACGCGCATCACCTCCCGCCCGGTATCAGACAGGTGGCGGTCGAAGACATCCGACAGCTCACGCCCTACCATCAGGCGCACGATCTCGGCGTCATTCAAATCGCCGGCCGGTTTGACCGCGATCAGGCGCCCATCGCGCAGGATCGCCACCCGGTCGCATAGGCGCAGGATCTCTTTGATGCGGTGCGATACGTAAATGATCGCTACGCCCTCATCGCGCAGCCGGCGCACCAGGGTGAACAACCGGTCCACCTCTTCGTCAGACAGCGATGAGGTCGGCTCGTCCAGGGCCAGCACGCGCACACCTGATTTCAGGGCGCGCATGATCTCAACCAGCTGGCGCTGGGCCGAGGACAACTCGGCGCCGAGCAGGTGCATCGGCAGCACGCTCTCAAATCCATACTCAGCCAGGCTGCTGCGCACCAGTTCGTTCATCCGGCGGCGGTTCAGCAGACCGGTTCGGTTCACCGGCAGCTCGCCAATCCAGATGTTCTCGGCCACGTTCACGCCGGGGACGATCTCCGGTTCCTGGTAAATCACCCGCACGCCGGCCTTGTGGGCGGCATTCGGGTTGGCGAACGACAACCGGCGCCCATCGATCGACAGGCTGCCCGAGTCCGGCTGGTAATCGCCGTTGATGATCTTCAACAGGGTGGATTTCCCGGCGCCGTTCTCCCCCATGAAAGCCAGGATCTCTCCCGGGCGGATATCGAGCGAGACATCGGTCAGCGCCTGGACATTGGGGAAAGCCTTACTGATGTGACGGATCTCGAGCGTACCTGGCAGGGACGGCAGCTCGACGGCAGGTGGTGCAGCAGCGGGCATAGTCATTTTTTAGAGCACTCTTTCCTGCAGCCGGGCTGCAGACAGTTTGTGGAAGCTGGGGCCGGCCCAGCCGGGCCGGCCCCAGCACTGCGGGTGTTACTTACTCCCGGGAACTACTTGGAGCAGTTCGCCAGGGAGATCGGGTCCATCGTGGTGCCGAAGTTCGCGGCGTTGACGATGGAGGTCGGGGCGTACGACATCGGGGGCGGCATGATCCCGTTGACCACGGCGTCATACAGCACCTGGGCGGCAGTCTTGCCAACATCCAGGCCGGAGATGAACAGAGCGGCCTTGAAGCCCGAAGGCTGGCCGGCGGCCCACGGCTTGCAGGCTTCGTACGCGCCCAGGCCAACGCCAATCACGTTGTCCGGGTTGAC
>JBJSYW010000448.1:0-3821 GCA_046089985.1 Chloroflexota bacterium | reverse complement strand
GTTCATCTCATCGCCGTCCATGCCGGTGATCGAGTAGCCGACCACCGCGCTCTGGCCATGGTTCCGGTAATGCACCCGCGCGGTGCCCAGGATATTCAGCATCGTGGCGCTGCGCAGCGAGAAGTCGATCGATCTCTGGTAACCGGACTGCAGCGGTTCGAAGATCATCCGCCTGTACTGCTCGTCCGTGAACGTCCCCAGCGCAGCCCCGGCCGACTCCAGTTGGCGCTGCATGTTGTAGACCTTGCCCATCATGGCCTTGGAGTCGCTGTGCTCATCCGTGGCGTTCATGATATTCTCTGCGGGCACGCGCTGCGCATCCATGCCGGCGGTCAGCGGCTTGCTCTTATCGCCTGTCACCGTTTCGATGTAGTCGTTGATGGTGTTCTCAAGGATGTGGTACTTGCCGGCCTGTTCCTTGCCGAAGATCTCCTCCAGCAACTGCGAGGAGTTGATCTCCCGGCCCTGCGCCACCGCCAGATTGGTGCGATCGTACGCGTCATACCACTTCTGCATCTCGCCGGTCGTGACCAGCACACCATTGGCAGCCGACAGGAAGAACTGGCCCGGGTCTTTGTCCTCATCGCCGACGAAGATCGACGAGAAGAAGGAATTGACCATCGTATCGCTGAGCATCTCGGCTTCGCGCGCCTTCTCAGGCGTGATGCCGCGCGCGACCAGGGAATAGGCATTGGTGATCTTCATCGGGATCACCCCGGTCTGGCGCGGCATATCCGGCTGCCGGAACCCGAACCCGGGCAGGAAATCGGCAGCCAAGCGGCGCTGCGTTTCGAACAGATCGGTGGCCCAGTTCTGGATCATCTCGCCGCGCCTGGCCGCCCCCATCCGCTTCAAGCGATTCTCGAAGCGGTTCTCCACCAACCCCATCAGATCGGACGCGCTGCCGGCCTGCGAAGCGGCGTAGATCTCATCCATGCTCCAGGCGGCAAGTTTACCTTTCCCGCTCAACTGGGCGTAGGCGGCCTGGGCGTTTTTGCGCGACAGCGAACCTTCGGGGGCGCTAAACAGCATGCGGTCGAAGGCGCGCGACGACAGGATCACTTCGCCAAAGCGGGCAAAGCTCTGCCCGGAGTAGCGCGAGAACGTCATCCCGGGCGCGTCGTAGCCGAAGACCCTCTTGGCGATGCCCTTGGCGCTCAGCATGTTGTCCATCATCGCACGGAACGTGTTCATATCTTCGCCGGCTTCTTTGGGGGAAACCGGGCCGTCCCGCAGTTCAGCGCGCAGCGCCTTTTCCAGCGCGCTCATGTGCGAAATCGAGATCTTCGCCTGGCTCTCGCCGGTCAGCTCGTTATAGGTGTCGATCCCGCGCACCGTATCGATCCCGAACAGGAACCCGCCGGTCACGCCGGCCTTGGGGGCGTACAGCATCTTCTCGTCGCTGTACCCGGCGCCCATCCCCTGCCGCAGGGCCGCAGACCAGCGCGTCAGGCGGTCTGCGTCGGAGAGCAGTTCGGGGCCTCCGTGGCCGATGCGCTGGGCGTCTTCTTCACTCAACCCGTAGGATTCTGTGTCAATATCCAGGCCGCCCTCAAAGGCCGCCAGCACCTTTTCGGCTTTTTCCGGGGTGATCGTGCTGGCGATATTGTTGCCGGGACTCAGGTGGCCGCCGGGCAGGCGCTCTTCCCGGTCATAGGTGACCCACTGCTTCACGCGCGCCCAGGCACGCTTGGCCGGGTCCGACCCTTCGGTGGCCGGCAGATCCCGGGCGGTCAGCCCCATCGCCGCGGCGGTTTTGGGGAACTGCATCGACAGCGCGGCGATCTGGCGGTAGTTGAGCTGGCCCCAACCTGCCATTTCGGGGGCCAGGTGCGAACCCATCGGCAGGACCAACCCCCGGTTCATCCAGAAACTGAACTGGTAGGAAGTCTCTCCCTTGGACAGCCGGGTGGGCGTAAACTGGAACATTGCGCCCAGTGCGCTGTCCACATCCGTGTACTGCCGGCCGGCTAGGCTGATCGGCCCCTGCTGCAAACGCGCCGAAAGCGCTTTACGCTGGACGCGCTCGAACTCTTTCTTCTCGGTTTCACTCAGGAGATCGCCGGCGACCCACTGCGGTTGGTCGATATAGGCGATGCCGTACTTCTTGAGCGTGCCCATTTTGTCCTGGTCGCCCTCGAAGGTGCCCAGCAGCGCTTTCGAGAACTCCTCCCAGGTAACTTCCTCGCCCCGGGCCTGCCGCCCGGAAAGCTCGCCCCACTTCTGGGTAAGTGCCCCGATGCTGACGCGCTGCCCGCGACCTTCATACGTGGAACGCAGCCACTGGCCCAGCTCTCGCCCGCCCGGCCCAAGCCGGCCGACCATCGCGATCTGGGTCTTCAGATCACGCATGTTGAAGGCGTTGATAAACGCCATCGGGAGCGACTTGATATCGGCGCTCATCTCATGCACCCGCAGGCGGTCTTTGCCGGTCACGCCCACCGTCAACTGCCCATACAGCAGGGGAGATGCGCCGGCCTTGTACCCCGGGCCTTTGTGCGAAGCATCCACCCGGGCGTAGTAATCCAGGATCATCTCCGGCTGGTCGCGCGCAGCGGCGATAACCTGGATCCCCAGGCGGTCGCTGAGCTGCCGGCGCAGGCCTTCGGTGGAGATCACCTTCTCGTTCTCTTTCGATGTGTACCACTTGCCGCCTTCACTCGGGTTGTAGAACGCAGGAATGGAGAGCGCGGCGTTTTCCAGCCTGAAATCGCTCGCCGAACCGGGCAGGGTAATGCGCTGCAGCGCGTTGATCTTCCCGGGGGTCATCTCGTCCAACACCCCCACCTGAGCGATCGTGGTTGCGGTCTTCCCCGCCTTGATGTGCATGCCGTTCAGGTTCGCAAACTCCAACGGTTGGAGTTTGTCTGTGTCCCTCCCCGGCAGGAAGAACTGCATACGGTCCAGATCCTTGGATGTCCTGATCCCGCTCAGCGCGAACGACTTTGGTTCGCGCACTGCGAACCCGGTTACATCCTGGTACATCGACGTATCGATCTTTGCGCCGCCTTCTGCAAACGGCATCTCGTCGGGGATCAGCATCAGGCCGGCCCACACCTTCCGGGGCGGTTCGGAGGCCTCCCCCAGGTTCTCTTCGTAGGGCATCATGGCCTGCAGCTCGACGTACGGGTTGAAGTTGTTCGGTTCCCAGATGCCCTGCTTGTTCCGCTTCAGCTTCAGGCTGAACGCGCCGGCGGTCATGGGAGCGCCGTCCGGGCCGAGCGGCGTCGCTTCTTCGCGCCGGTCCCCCAACCGGGCGGCCGAGCCGTGCTTCCAGGCTTTTGAGCCAACCACGCCGTCCTTCAGGCCGACGCTGACCAGGGCTGTGCGGTCGACTTCCTGGATATCGCCTTCCTGGTTCTTCACCTGCTCTTGAAAGCCGAACATGAACGGGACCAGGCGTCCGTGCCCGGCTTCCATCGGGGCATACCCCGGGAAGAGCGCCCCCAGGCTGCCGAGTGAGGCGTCGTGCGCTAGGTTGGTGCGGATCGCATTCCAGATCAGCCCGGTCTGCTTGCGGTCCAACTGCGGCTGGAACAGCACCGGCACGGATTGGCCGATGTAGCTCTCCAGGGAACGGCTGGCATAGGCCGGGGAGCCCGCCAGCCCGCCTTCGACGTACGATCCGAAATCGTCGTTCTCGTTGTAGGCGTGGGAGATGACCCCGCCCCGGCCGCGCGTCCTGGCTGTTCCTTCATTTAATATACCGACCAGAGTCTTTGCCCTTTGGCTGGTATCGCTCAACGATGCGTCAGCGCGCGGGCCAGCAGGCGCGCGGGGGCGGTGTATTTTAATTCCACCCCCCCCCCTCCCTCCCCCCC
>JBJSYW010000447.1:0-2569 GCA_046089985.1 Chloroflexota bacterium | reverse complement strand
GATGGGCGACGAAGCCGCACGCACTCAGTATGGCAACAACAACGCCTATAACCACGATAACGCGCTCAGCTGGCTGGACTGGACGCTGGTGAAGACAAACCAGGACCTGCACCGCTTCTTCAAGCACCTGGTGGCCTTCCGCCACGTCCACCACGCCCTGCGCAACCGCTGGCACCTGACCGGCAGCGACCGGGCCGGCGCCGGTTACCCCGACGTGTCGTTCCACGGCACGCACCTGTGGCAGCCCGATTTCTCAACGCAGGGCCGCCGGCTGGCGATGCTGCTGAGCGGCAAAAACGCCCACGCCGGGGCGGCCCCCGACGAAGACATCTACCTGGTGATGAACATGCACTGGGAAACGCACTGGTTTGACCTGCCCCAGCTGCCCGAAGGGCGGCGCTGGCACGTCTTCGCCAACACCGCGGTCGACTCGCCGCATGACACCTTCTGGCCCGGCGAAGAGCCGCTGCTGGACAACCCGCACGGCCTGCTGGTCGGCGACCGCTCGGTGGTCATTTTGGTCGGCCGCTAGATAGACAGCTACCCTAAGGAGATACCGATGGCTTTTTCACTCACTTCTCAATCGAACAAGGGCATCGCCCGCATCAACCTGGTCGGCGACCTGGACGGCTCGGTAGCCGAGCAGTTCCGCGACGCCGTAGCTGCCGCGGCGGCCCAGATGCCGCGCGGGATGGTGCTAGATATGTCGGCCCTGGATTATATGTCCTCCGCCGGGCTGCGCGTGCTGGTCTTTGCTCGCCAGAAGATGGGCGAGGTTGAACTTTACGTGGTCGGCGCCAACGAGGGCGTGGTCGAGACGATCGAAATGACCGGCTTCCATCACAGCGTCATCATGCTTGAAACCTATGATGCGGCTGAGATTGAGAAATCCGCCTGACCTGGCCCAGGGGGCGCGGCCTGCAACCGGCCGCGCCCCCTCATCCAACACCCCATGGATACCCTATCCGTTCCCGGGACGCTGGATTCCTTAGCGCAGGTGCGCAGCTTCGTC
The DNA here is from genome assembly GCA_046089985.1 of Chloroflexota bacterium. Taxonomy (GTDB): domain Bacteria; phylum Chloroflexota; class Anaerolineae; order Anaerolineales; family UBA4823; genus RBG-16-57-11. The sequence goes on along the minus strand of JBJSYW010000447.1, from coordinate 1,557 downwards.
AAGCAAGCCGCCGAGCAGGCCGGACTGGAGCGCAAACGCGCCTACCGCCTGCAGCTGGCAGTTGACGAGATCGCTACCAATATCATCAATTATGGATACGCCCGCTCCGGGCAGAGCGGCGAGATCCTGCTCACCGCCGAGATCAACGCCGGCAGCCTGGTGCTCGCACTGCAAGACAGCTCGCCCGCCTTTGACCCGTTCACCCGGGCGCGCCCGGATAACCTGGAACAAGACCTGTCCGAGCGCCCCACCGGCGGGCTAGGCATCTTCCTGGCCCAGGAAAACGTCGACGAGTATCGCTATGCCTATCGGGACGGCTGCAATCACAACATCTTCGTGATGTACCGCACGCCGCCAGACGACGCTCCCGCGGGTTCATCGGCCGGCGCTTCGCCCGGCCCCGCGGCTTAGTACTGCAGAGCTTACCTATGACTGAACCTGTGATTGCTCAAATTCTGATCCAGACCGATCACCAGCACCATGTGGACTTCCTGAAGGAGCACCTGGGCGGCCTGGGGCACGAGTTGACCTTCGTCGACGACGCCCAAAGCGTGCTGGCGGTGTTGGATTGCAGTGTGTATGACCTGCTGATCCTGGACGCCGACCGGGTGGACATCATCGAGAAGATCCGCAAGGATAAAGGCTGCGACGCCCCGATCATCTCGCTCGCCGGCCCGCACGAAATCGACGCCGCCGAGCGCAGCCTGCAGATCGGCGCGCAGGACTACTTGCGCGAACCGTTCAGCCCGACCTTCATGAAGGTGCGCGTTTCAGCCATCCTCGACCAGCTGTGGTGGAAGCGCAGCCAGGCCGACCACGACCGGCTGATCCACCTGGAGCACGATGTCGAGATCGCCCGGCGCATCCAGAACAACTTCCTGCCACGCGAGCTGCCCACAGTCGCCGGCTGGGAACTGGCGGCGCGCTTCTTCCCGGCCCGCATGGTAGCCGGCGACTGGTACGATGTCTTTTCGCTGACCAACCAGCGCCGCTTCGGCTTTGTGATCGCCGATGTATGCGACAAGGGCATCCCCTCGGCGCTGTTCATGGCGCTGTGCCGCAGCCTGATCCGGGCCTTCTCACAGCAAAACCAGTCGCTGAGCTGGATGGACACCAGCCAGTTCCAGGGCGGCGAAGACTGGCTGCGCTACGTGCGCTCGGTCACCCCTGGGGTGCGTAAGCAGGCCCAGGAGAGCCCCCCCAGCGAAGAAGACCGCCAGAAGAACCTGCCCTCGGCCGGCACCACCGCGCTGCGGGCAGCCGTCAAGCAGACCAACGCCTACGTGCTGGAAAACCACGGCGACAGCAATATGTTCGCCACGATGTTCTACGGCATCTTCGACCCACAGAGCGGCTCGGTGGCCTATATCAACGCCGGGCACAACGCCCCGGCGCTGATCGGCCCGAACGGGGAGATCAAGGCGCGCCTGAAATCCACCGGGCCGGCGGTGGGCATCGTGCCGAACGCCAACTTCGAGATCGGCCACCTGGAAATGCAGCCGGGCGACACGCTGTTCTGCTTTACCGACGGCGTGCCGGACGCCACCAGCCCGCAGG
>JBJSYW010000446.1:0-8760 GCA_046089985.1 Chloroflexota bacterium | reverse complement strand
GTCCAGGTCGGTTTCGGCGCCGTCATCCAGCACAAACACCTCGCCGTGCTGGTAGGGGCTCATCGTGCCGGGGTCTACGTTGATATACGGGTCGAGCTTTTGCACCACCACCGAGAAGCCGCGCTCTTTAAGCAGGCGGCCCAGGGCCGCTGCAGTCACGCCCTTGCCAACCGAGCTGACCACCCCGCCGGTGAAAAAGATATACTTGGTTGCCATTCCAATTCCTCCAAATTAAATTAAACCAGGTGATTACAACGGAAGTGGGGAGGGCCACTGCGTGGCGACCTCCCCACTGAAGACTTCAAGACTCTGCGCACCGCTCCCGCTACCCGACGATGCGCTCCAGGTGTTCGGCGGCCCGGCGCATCTCCAGGAACACCAGGCCCAGCTTGGCGCTCTCCCGGGCCAGGGCGGTGAGCACCGCCTCCTGACCGACGGCAGTGACCAGCACATAGCCATGGTTGCCGCGGATGTAGACCTGGTCCAACCCGCCGCGCCCCAGCTCGGTCGAAATCCGCTCGCCTAGCGAAAGCATCGCCGCCGACATGGCGGAAACCCGGTCCTCTTCCACATCGTTGGGCAGGGCCGAGGCCATGATCAGGCCATCCACAGAAACCACCGCCGAGGCTTCGATGTCGGGAGAGGCAGCCTGCATTTCGCGCAGCCGGTCTACCATCAATTCATTCCGTGAGCGAGTCATAGGGTTCCCTCGTCAAGCGTGGACACTAGAAATTCTAATTTTTAAGTCTACCATATTTTCCAACACATGAGCAAAAATGATGACAGCCGCAGCAGTCACCCGGCTAGCGCGCGCAGGCGCCCCTGCCAGCCAAATCTGCTCAATAACCGGCCGGCTCAGCCAAGCTGCAGGCCGTTGAGGAACTCCTGCGCCAGCCGGCGCGCCTGGGGAGCGCTCTCGACGGCGAGGATGCGCTGGGCCAGCGACTGTGCGTCGGTCAGGGCCAGGGCGCGCAGGATGGCTTTGACGCGCGGCACGCCGCCGGCGGTCATGCTCAATTCATCGACGCCCAGCCCGGTCAGCACGGCAGTGGCCTGGGGATCGCCGGCCAGTTCGCCGCACACGCCCACCCAACGGCCGTTGGCATGGGCGGCCTGCACCACCTCGCCGATCATGCGCAGCACCGCCGGGTGCAGCGCGTCGGCCAGGCCGGCCAGCATCGGGTTGCCACGCTCGGCCGCCAGGGTATACTGGGTCAGGTCGTTGGTACCAATGCTGAAGAAATCGACCTCTTTGGCCAGCACCGGGCTGATCAGCGCGGCAGAGGGGATTTCGACCATGATGCCGGTCTCGACCGGCCAGGCATGCGGCAGGCCGGCAGCCTGCAGCTCTTCGTGGGCGCGGGCCAGCAGGGCGCGCGCCTGGCGCACCTCGTCGACGTTGGCTACCATCGGGAACATGATGCGGTAGGGATAGTCGGCGGCGGCCTGCAGGATGGCGCGCAGCTGGGGCATGAACAGGTCCAGGTCGTGCAGGCACAGCCGGATGGCGCGCACGCCCAGGAAGGGGTTGGCCTCCTCGGGCAGCTGCACGTAGGGCACTTCTTTGTCGCCGCCCACGTCCAGCGTGCGGGCCACGATTGGGCGTCCACCCATCGCCGCCCCCACCTGGCGCAGCGCGTCGAGCTGCTCGGCTTCGCTGGGCGGGGTGGTGCGGGTCAGGAAAAGGAACTCGGTGCGCAGCAGACCAACGCCCTCGGCGCCGTTCTTCACTGCGGCCTGGCTGTCGGCCACGCTGCCGATGTTAGCGAATACTTCCACACGGTGACCGTCGCGGGTGACGGCCTGGCCCTGGCTGGTCTGCAGCAGGCGCTGGCGGGTGTCCAGCCAGGCTTGGCGCTGCTCGCTCAGTTGGGCCTGCAGTTCAGCCGGCGGGTTGGTCCACAGCAGGCCGCGGAAGCCGTCCAGCGCCACCGGAGTGCCCGGCTCGAGGCGCTCCAACGCCGCGCTGACGCCCGAGATAGCCGGGATGCCCAGGGCGCGCGCCAGGATAGCGCTGTGCGAGGTTGGCCCGCCCCCGACGGTCATCAGCCCCAGCACCCGGCTCATATCCAGCTGCGAGGTCTGGCTGGGGGTCATATCATTGGCAAACAGCACCACCGGGTGCTCCAGTTCGATGCGACCGGAGACATCGCCGCCGGCCAAAGCGAACAGCACCTGGTCGCGCACGTCGATCACATCGGCGGCGCGCTGCTGCAGGTAAGCGTCGTTCAGGGCGCGGTAGGCGGCGGCGGTCTCGTCGAGCGCCGCGTTCCAGGCCTGGGCGGCGTTCTGGCGGCTCTCGGTGATGCGCCGGCGCACCTGGGCCAGCAGGTCGGGGTCTTCCAGGATCAGGCGATGGGCGTCGAAGATCGCCGCTTCGGCCTCGCCGCTGACCGAAAGCAGCTGGCGGCGGCGCTGGCCAAGGGCCTGCTCCACGCCGTGGATGGCAGCCTGCAAGCGGCGCCACTCGGCGTCGACATCCTGGGCCGGGCCATCCGGGATTGGCGGCAGGGGCGGTTGGTAGCGGTAGAACGGTCCGAAGGCGATGCCCTCCGCCACCGGGGTGGCCTGCTGGGCGCCTTCAGGCAGCGCACCGGCCGGGCCGGCGGCGGTTTCACTCGCGCCGGGTGTTCCCGCACCGGTTCCATCTGCAGCGGAGGCCGACCCACCCGCCGGGGCGGCAGCCGGCGCTTCACCAAAGTTGTCTTCCACCAGGGCGCGCAGCGCCGCCAGGGCCTGTTCGGCCTGCGAACCGGCGGCGCTGATGCGCACGGTGTGGTATTCGATCGCGCCCAGCGTGGCGACCGCGTTCAGGCTGCGGGCCGACACCGGGCCTTTGCCGGTGGTCAGGTTAACCACCTGCACGTCGGCGTCGAAGCCGGAGGCGGCCTTGACAAAGCGCGCTGCCGGGCGGGCGTGCAGCCCGTGCAGGTTGGTTAGGGTGACTTCGATGGCGTGCTGCGGTTGACCGGCGGCTGATCTGGCGGCCAGATTGGCTTGGGCAGCAGACGGCGGGGCGGCAGGTTGGTCGGGGTGTTCGCCCAGGTGTTCTTGCTTGGGCAGCAGCGCGCCGCGGGCTTCGCGGCACACGGTGTCCAGGTCGCTGCCCAGGCCGGCCTGCACCGCGGCGGCAATCGCGCCTTCGACGATCGGCGCAGAGCAGAAGCGCAGCTTCTCCACCGGCACGTCGAACAGCAGGTCACGCGCCAGCTCGGCGCTCAGCACTGCGCTGCCCAGGTCCATCAGCACGCACACCCCGTCGTCCGAATAGACCGACTGGATGGCTTCACTGATCTCGACCGCATCGGTGCCGAATTCCTGGCGCGCCTCGCCTACCCCGGCCGCGACGGCGATCGGGACATCCCCGGGCGCCACCTGCCGCACCAGTGTAGCCAGCGCTTCAGCCAGCGCCCGGCTGTGTGATACGAACACCAGACCAACCATACACCCTCGGTAATACCGCGCGAAAAGATTGGGTTACTTTGCCTGGGCGGCGATGGTCAGCGCCAGCCAGATGCCATAGACGATGAAGCCCACCCCCACCAACCCGAACAGCCAGTTGATCAGCTGGACGGCTTTCAGCGAGGGGCGCAGGTCAAGCAGCACGGCGCGCAGGCCGAGCAGCGAGTGGGTGACCGCGGCAATCAGGAAGGTGATCTCCATCGCCACGACCCACGGATTGCTGAAGTAGGCCACCACATCCGCATACGACATCAGCCCGTTCTGCGAGCCGACGAAGTGGTTGACAACCAGGTGAACAAAGATCAGCACCAGCAGCAGCGGTCCGGTGGCGATCTTGATCAGCCAGGCCCACACGGTTTCCTGCGGACGAGCCACGGTAACGGTTTGAGTACTCATTAACGATCCTCCAATTGATCGACCCGGCTAGCCGGCGAAGGCGCGCACGGTGAAGACCAGCACCGCAACGACGGTGACCAGCAGCAGCCCAACGAAGAGCTGCTTCTGGCTGGTCACGCCAATGCCAAAGCTGGTGAGGACGATGCGCAGGCCGTTCAGCGCGTGGAAGATGCCCGCCGCCACCACCAGCATCTCGCCCAGGATAAACACCGGGCTGTGGATCAGATCCAGGAAACCCTGGTAGGCGGCTTCGCCCTGGGCCAGCTGGCCCAGGACCAGCAGGTGCAGGAACAGGTACAGGGTCAGGCCCAACGCCGTGACCCGGTTCAGGATAAACGCCCAACCGCCCACCTGGCGGCCGAGCGGGTTAAACCACTTCCAGGCTTTATTGGCCGAGGGTAAATTTGACTGGCTCATTTCGGATCTCCTCATTCCCAGGCGCTATTTGCCGCCGAACAGGCTGCGGATGCGGTGCCCCACCACGCGCTTGCGCAGGTCCATGATGCGCCGCCCGGGGTCAACAAACGACGGGCAGACTGCGGTGCACTCGAAGGCGCTGTGGCAGCGCCAGACCCCGGCGTCAGAGTCGGCCAGGTCGATCAGGCGCAGCTGTTCTTCAGGGCGGTGCATCTGCAGACCCGCCAGGACCGCCGGCCCAAGGTAGCTGGACGAGGTGATCGAGATCGGGCAGGCGCTCATGCACAGCCCGCACTCGATGCAGTCCGACAGGCGGATATACTGCTGGGTTTCCGCCGGCCATTCCTGGGGCGGGTTTTCGACTTCGGCTTCAGGCACCGGCAGCACAGCCTGGGCCTTGACCTCATCCATGCGGGTGTAGAACCAGCCCATATCCACCGCCAGGTCGCTGACGACCGGGAAGTTGCGCAGCGGCTCAACGCGCACCGTGCCGCCGTCCTGGGTCACATCCCGCACCGGGGTGATGCAGGTCAGCTTCTCCACCCCGTTGACGCGCATGCCGCACGCGCCGCAGGTGGAATGATGGCAGGCATGCCGGTAGCACAGGCTGCGATCTTTAAAGGCCCAGATGCGCTCGACCACGTCCAGCACATATTCATCCGGGTTGACTTGCATGTCAAATTCGTCGAAATGCGGTTGTTCGTCGCCTTTCTGGCGAAAAACCCGAAATTTTACTTTCCACTGTGTTTGAGTCATATGGAATGCTCCATTTCAATCTTTTACAGCGCGTAGTACTGGCGATAAGAGATCAGCGGGGTCTCTTTGGTGGCGCAGGGGGTGGTGATGCCCAGCTTGCCGCACACGATATCGGCGGTCTTTTCGGCCATCGCCCGCAGGGTGGTGGCCTTACCGCCGGTGATGGTCACAAAGCCGTCCACGTTGTGGGTCTCTTTGTGATCAAAGCACTTGAAGGTGCGGGCGATGCTGCGGCCCGAACCGCCGCCCACCAGCGGGCGGGCAGCCATGTAAATGCCGCGCGGGTTGGTGTTGGCGATGCTGGGGATCAACTCGCTGCCGCGCTCGAGCATCAACTTGATCTGGTCTTCGATGACCGGGATGTAATCGACATCGTCGGCGTCGAAAGAGGTGGTGCCGGTGACCATCATGCGGCGCTGCGGCAGCACGATATCTCCGTCGCCGGGTTTATTCAGGCGGTTGATGGCGCGCTGGCACAGGCGCTTATCATAGGCCACCATGATCCCGGGGGTCGGCTTGACCGGTACGTCGGCGCTGGCGAAGGCGGTGATGTGCCCGGCCCACGCGCCGGTGGCATTGACCACCACGTCGGCGCGCATCTCAACCGGCTGATTGGTCTTGCGGTCCAGCAGCTTGACGCCGGTCACGTTGCCATTGCCGTCCTGCAGCAGGCCGGTGACTTCCATAAAAGTGTGGAACTTGGCCCCGTTCTTCTTGGCGGTGGCGGCGAAGGCCAGCGCCAGGCGCAGCGGATCGAAGGTGCCGTCGGGGATCAGGTAAGCCAGCATGGTCTTGGGGTTGATCGCCGGTTCGAGGGCCAGCGCCTGCTTGCCGGTCAGCTTCTCGATCGGGATGTGGCAGTCCTGGCAGCCTTCTTCGAACTCGCGCGCATACTCCAGGTCCGAGTCGTCGATGGCGATAAACAGACCGCCGTTGGGCTCGATCACCTGGGGCACGATCTTGCGCAAGATCATGTTCTCATCGATGCACTCGATGCCGGACTCCTGGTCCTTGACCGCATAGCGCCCGCCGCTGTGCAGCAGGCCATGCGTGCGGCCGGAAGTGCCGTTGCAGATGTCACCGCGCTCCACCACCACCACGTCGCAGCCGCGCAGGGCCAGGTCGTGGGCGGTCGCAACACCGGTGAAACCTGCTCCAATGATGATTACTTTTGGTTTACTCATTCGTCAACTCCCTGCAGTTCAGGTTTTTTACATGCCGGACAGGCGCAGACTTCCTGAGTGAGCGCATCGCGCTCGATCGACCAATCATCCAGCGGGCCATCCTTGAACCCAACTGCGCCGCATTGGCAGGCATACCAGCCCACCTGGGCTTTATTATACAAGATCGGCGCTTGCTCGAAGTCGATCACTTCCACCCCCATCCGCCAGCGGGCATTGGTCACCAACCGCCGGCAGCCGACCTGGCGCAGGGCTGCGGCGTACAGGCCGAAGTGGGTGCAGTGACGCATCAGCAGCACACCCAGGGTTACACCGTTTGGAATGTCCAGCGTTTTTGCATCAGCGTGAATAATCTCCAGGTTATCGGGCAGCGGGGCGAAGGTGCGCGCCCCCCGCTCCAGGATCGCCAGGTTAATTTCTACGGCATACACACGGCGGGCAATGCGAGCCGCCTGGCAGGCCAGGCGTAAATCACCCGCACCGATCTCCAATATGATATCCTGTGGAGCAATACAGCGCAGCGCCAGGTCGTAAGTGGCCTGGTCGTACGGCGCCCACAGCTGCTCCCATTCGGCTGCCGTGCGGTTCATCAGCCGGCTGCCGGCTCAGGAGCGCCGGCGCAAGAAACGGTTGACCAACAGGTTGCCAAAGAAGATCGCCCAAATCATCGCGCCGAAGAACAGCCCCCACAGGATGCCCTTGAGCATACCCTGGCTAGGCACCACCTGGACGGCAGTCAGCACAGCCATCGCCAGGCTGGCGATCGCCACCACAATCACGCCGGTGCGCATCGAGATCCAGGGGGCATGCAGCGAAATTTGCTCGGGCTGCTGCGGCTTCTTCTTCTTCTCTGGTTTGGGCTGCCCGGCTTTCTCGCCCGAGGTTCGGGCGCGGGCCGGCAGGCGTTTAATTTTTTTCGACACAGGACACTCCCTCAATAAGAACCAGGTTGAGAAACGGTAAAACCACCGGGTAAGATTTTGGTTTAGGTTCTGTTTTTTAATGAAGGAGGGGCGAGCGGTCGACCCGCCCGCCCCTCGTTAGATCAGAAAGGCTTACTCAACCCAGTCGAAGGTGCGGGTGACGGCTTTCTTCCAGCCCTTGTAGAGCTTTTCGCGATCCGCCGCGTCCATCTTCGGGTCCCATTCTTTGTCCTTGCCCCAGTTGGCGCGCAGGTCATCGACCTTGGCCCAGAAGCCGACAGCCAGGCCGGCGGCGTAGGCGGCGCCCAGCGAGGTGGTCTCGGCGACGGTCGGGCGGATGACGGGCACGCCCAGGATGTCGGCCTGGAACTGCATCAGCAGCTCGTTGTAGACCATACCGCCATCGACCTTCAGAGCGGTCAACGGCACGCCGGAGTCAGCGTTCATGGCATCGAGGACTTCGCGGGTCTGGTAAGCGGTGGCTTCCAGAGCAGCGCGGGCGACGTGGTCGCGGGTGATGTAGCGGGTCATGCCGACGATCGCGCCGCGGGCGTCAGAGCGCCAGTAGGGAGCGAACAGGCCGGAGAAGGCGGGCACGAAGTAAATGCCGCCGCTGTCGGCCACGTTCTTGGCGTACTCTTCGACGTGCTTGGAGAAGTCGAACATCTTCAGGTTGTCGCGCAGCCACTGGACCAGAGCGCCGGTGATGGCGATCGAGCCTTCCAGGCAGTACACCGCAGCCTGGTCGCCGATCTTGTAGCCCAGGGTGGTCAGCAGGCCGTTCTTGCTCTGCACGGGCTTGGTGCCGGTGTTCAGCAGCATGAAGCAGCCGGTGCCGTAGGTGTTCTTCGCTTCACCAGCGTCGAAGCAGGTCTGGCCGAACAGAGCGGCCTGCTGGTCGCCCAGGTCGCCGGCGACAGCGATGCCGCCCAGGGTGCCGATGGCCTTGCCATAGACTTCGGACGACGGGCGAACGCGGGGCAGCATAGCCTTGGGGACGCCCATGATCTTCAGGATTTCATCGTCCCAGTCAAGGGTCTCGAGGTTCATCAGCATGGTGCGGGAGGCGTTGGAGACGTCGGTCACATGCACGCCGCCGTTGGGGCCACCGGTCAGGTTCCAGATCAACCAGGTGTCGATGTTGCCGAACAGAACTTCACCCTTCTCAGCCTTCTCGCGAGCGCCGGGGACGTTGTCCAGGACCCATTTGATCTTGGGGCCGGAGAAGTAGGTCGCCAGGGGCAGGCCGACTTTGGCGCGGAAGCGATCCTGGCCGCCGTCCTTGGCCAGTTCGTTGCAGATCTGGTCGGTGCGGGTGTCCTGCCAGACAATGGCATTGTATACGGGCTTGCCGGTGGCGCGTTCCCACACCACGGTGGTCTCGCGCTGGTTGGTGATACCAACCGCGGCCAGATCGGCGGGGCTGACGCCGCTCTTCTTCAGGGCGCCGTCGATAACTTCCTGGGTGCGCTGCCAGATCTCGATCGCGTTGTGCTCAACCCAACCCGGCTTGGGGTAAATCTGCTCGTGCTCTTTCTGGTCCACAGCCACCACTTTACCGGCGTGATCGAAGATCATAAAGCGGGTGCTGGTCGTGCCCTGGTCAATTGCTGCAGCAAATTTAG
>JBJSYW010000445.1:0-4923 GCA_046089985.1 Chloroflexota bacterium | reverse complement strand
CCCACGAACGGCAGGTTGCGGTACTTCTCCTTGAAATCCAGCCCATACCCTACCACAAACTGGTCCGGCAGGTTAAAGCCGGTGTAACGCACCGGGATATCCAACAAACGGTGGTCGGGCTTGTTGAACAGGGTGCAAACTTCCAGCGAGGCCGGTTGACGTGAGCGCAGGTTGCCCAAAAGGTAGTTCAGCGTCAGGCCGGTGTCGATGACGTCCTCGACGAACAGCACATGCCGCCCGTTGATTGGCATCTCCAGGTCTTTGACCAGCCGCACATAGCCCTGATCGCGGGCATCGGCGCTGTAGCTGGAAATGGCGATGAAATCCATTTCAACCGGGATGCTCAGGCTGCGCAGCAGGTCTGCCATGAAGAACAGCACCCCCTTCAGCACCCCCACCAGCAGCGGGCTGCGCCCGGCATAATCGATCGAAACCTGGCGGCCAAGTTCAGCCACACGCGCCTGGATCTGCTCGGGCGGGATCAGCACCTCTTGCAGGTCGTCCGACAGCGGGCGGTACTGCTCCAGCAGTTCGCGGTATGCATCAGCTTTCATAATTCCTCCGCCTGAGCCTGCGCCTGGGTGCCGCGCGTCTGCTCGGCTTCCTCCTCCAGCCCAAATTTAACCATCAAGCGGTGCAGCTCACGCCGCTTGTACAGGCGCACATTGACATCCGGGTACAGCTCTTTCATCCGCCGCAGGCGGCGGTTTTTATAGTTGGCCAGTTTTGGGCGCAGCGTGGTCAGCTCGATGTACAGGCCCTGCTGGGGCAGGTAAAAATCGGGCGTGAAGGCTTCGGTGACGTTGCCTTGCGCGTCCCATTCCAGCGGGAAGGTTTTCGGTTCGTACTGCCAATCAACCCCATAAAAATCCAGGATCTTGGCGAATGCTTTCTCGATCGGATGGACAAATTCGATTTCCACTGCTTATCTCGTTTGCAGCATGGCGGCGATGCCTCCGGCAGCCTGTTCGGCGGTCAGGTGGGCGGTGTTGATCACCAGGTCGTACAGGGCCGGGTCGTCCCAGCGGGCGTTGTAGAATTTTTTCAGGTACTGGCGGCGGCTGCGATCACTGGCCTGCACCTGGGCCAGCGCCTGGGCAGGGGTGATCTTCAACCGGGCGGCGATGCGGTCAACCCTTACGTCGACCGGGGCCATGATGCGCACGTGCAGCGCTTGCGGGTCGCCTGCCAGCAGCACCTGCCCGGCCCGCCCGAGCAGCACCGCCCGGCCTTGCTCGGCCAGCTCGCCAACGATGGCCGCCACCGCCTGGTGATAGGCATGGCAGGCATCTTCGGACGGGCAGATCTTCAGCAGTCCCAGGTCGTCGATCGCCGCCAGCGCCACTTCCGGCGCGCCGGCCCGCCGGGCCGCCTGGTTGATCAGCTCGCGCCACACCAGTTGATAGCTCAGCTTCTCGGCCAGCAGGAAGGCCGTCTGGCTGCCCAGGCTGCCCATCTGGCGTGAAATCGTCACGATTGCCACTGCCGCCTCCTTCCAGCCCGATCAAAAAGGGGCTGTCTGCGAGCATTTTGCCAGACAGCCCCCGATCTTATGCTTGCAGGATCCGGTTCAGCATCCCCGCTACTGCCTGGTAGACCGGGTTGTGCTCGCCCACCTCGACCACCGCCTTGCCGGCGAACTCCAGGTTGGCGATCTCATCGTCGGCTGGGACGATGCCCAGCAGCGGGATATCGAGCTGGGCGATGCGCTCCATCAGCGGGGCTGGCGGTTCGCCCTGCACGCGGTTCAGCACCAGGTAGGTGTTTTCGATGTTGATGTCCAGTTCGGTGCGGAACTGGGCGATGCGCTCGGCGGCTACGATGCCGCGCTGCGATGGGTCGGTGACGATCAGCAGGTGCTGCACGTCGCGCGTGGTGCGCCGGCTGAGGTGTTCCATTCCGGCCTCGTTGTCAATCACCACATAGCGGTAGTTCTTGCTGATCGAGTCGATCACCTCACGCAGGTTGTGGTTGACGGCGCAGTAGCAGCCCTGGCCCTCGCCGCGCCCCATGGCGATCAGGTCGAAGCGGTCGCCTTCGATCACCGATGAGCGGATCTGCAGGTCCAGGTATTCGCGCTTGCTGACCCCGCCCGGCAGCGTGCCCATCGCCGCCCCACCTGCCACCAATGAGTCCTTGACCTGGTCCAGCAGGCCCTCGCGGATATCGCCCACCGTCCATTCCAGGTCCATGCCCAGCACCATGTTCAGGTTGCTGCTTGGATCGGCGTCAATGCCCAACACTGCCCCCGGCTGGCTGGCGATCAGGTGTTTAATCACCAGGCCCGGGATGGTGGTCTTGCCGACCCCGCCTTTGCCGGCCAATGCAATGGTTATGGTCATAGCGTCTCCTTGTTGGCCAGCTTTTCGGCCATCTCCTGTCCGGCCTGGCGCAGCGCCGGGACGTGATCGTAGACTGCGATCCCCAGCCGGTCGGCTTCCTGCACTGCCAGGTCGGCGGGCAGCAGCCCCAAAACCGGCAGACCGGGGGTCTCGGCGTGCAGGAAGGCAGCCTCGTCTGCGTTGCGGACCTTGTTGCCCACCAACCACAGGCGGGTCAGCCCGATGTCATTGGCCAGCTTTCTGATCTGCGCGGCGGTGCCCAGGCTGCGTCGGGTGGGTTCGACCACGACTACCATTGCATCGACGAAATCGACCGTAGCGCGCCCCAGGTGTTCGACCCCGGCGTACATGTCCATCAGCAGCACATCGTCCTTGCGGGAGAGCAGGTGGGTGAAGAGCGTTTTCAGCATTGCGCTCTCCGGGCAGATGCAGCCCGAGCCGCCCAGGTCCACTGCGCCCATCTCCAGCAGGCGCACGCCGCGGTGCAACACGCTGAATCGCTCGGGGATGTCGTCGACGCGCGGGTTGATGGTGAAGAAACCGCCCATCATGCCCGGCTTTGCGCCGGTGCGCTCCTCGATCAACTCGTCCATCTCGACGATCGGGCGCAGCTTACGGCGCAGTTCGTCGGGGAAGCCCAACGCGCCTGCCAGGCAGGGCGACGGGTCGGCATCAGCTGCCAGCACCTGCCGGCCCTGGTCGGCGTAGGCCTGCGCTAGCAGCGCCGAGAGGGTGGTCTTGCCCACTCCACCTTTACCGGTAACAGCGATCTTCATTTTTACCTCGCTTATTTCTTTGACTTGACCCGCGGTCCCTGCGGGGTGTCTTCGATCTCGTAGCCGGCCTCGGTGACAGCTTTGCGTAGCGCGTCGGCGTCGGCAAAGCGTTTTTCTTTGCGCGCCTGCTGGCGCTGCTCGACCATCGCCAGGATCTCGGCCGGGATGACTTCTTCTTTTGGCTGCCATTCGCCCAGGCGCAGCCCCAGTACCTGGTCAAAAATCAGCAGGGTGGCTTTCTTGACCGCCGCGGGCAGCTCGCTGCGCGCCATGTCCCAGGTCAGGGCCAGGGCGCGCGGCATATTCAGATCTTCGTTGACCTGCTCGGCGAATTTGGCCACGTAGCCGGCGTCGGGCTCGCCGGGTTGGCCCCACTCGTAGGCCATGACGCGCAGGCGGTCCAGCGATTTAGCGGAAGCATCCATGCCTTCCCAGTTAAAGTTGAGCTTGGCGCGGTAGTGGGCGCTCAGGCAGTAGAAGCGGTAGGCCAGCGGATCGTAGCCCTTATCGACCAGCAGCTGCACACGCAGGAACTCGCCGGATGATTTGGACATCTTCTCGTCGCCCAGCTGCAGGAAGTAGCCGTGCATCCAGAAGTTGGCCAGGCGCGTGCCATAGCAGGCTTCGGTTTGGGCGATCTCGTTGGTGTGGTGGACCGGGATGTGGTCCTCGCCGCCGCAGTGGATGTCGAAGTACTCGCCCAGGTACCTGGCCGACATGGCCGAGCACTCGATGTGCCAGCCGGGGAAGCCTTTGCCCCACGGGCTGTCCCACTCCATCTGGCGCTGCTGCCCGGTTGGGCTGAACTTCCACAGGGCGAAGTCGGTGGCGTGCAGCTTTTCGCCCAGGTCGATGCGCACCCCGGCCTGCAGCCCTTCAATGTCCAGGCGGGCCATGTAGCCGTAATCGGCCAATTTGGACGTGTCGAAGTAGATCCCGTCGGAGGTACGGTAGGTGAACCCTTTGGCTTCAATGCAGCGAATGACGTCGATCTGCTCCTGGATGTGGTCGGTGGCGCGGCACCAGATGGTCGGCTCCAGGATGTTCAGGCGCTGCAGGTCTTCACGGAAGGCAGCCGTGTAGAACTCGGCGATCTGCCAGGCGGTCATGCCGGTGCGCTGGGAGCCTTTTTCCATTTTGTCTTCGCCGGTGTCCGAATCGGACACCAGGTGACCGACGTCGGTGATATTCATCACGTGCTTGACGTTGTAGCGGTTGAACTCGAGCACGCGGCGCAGCAGGTCTTCGAAGATGTAGGTGCGCAGGTTACCGATATGCGCATAGTCGTAGACGGTTGGCCCGCAGGTATACAGACCCACTTCGCCTTCGTGCAGGGGTTCGAACTCGCGCAGGCTGCGCGTGTAAGTGTCGTATAAGCGTAAGCTCATTCCAGGATGCCTTTCTTTCTTTACGTTCTCGCGTTGATGCAGTGCAGTTGCTGCACAGGTATTTTACCCTATGTTGGCGGGGGGAAGGCAGCGCCGCCCGGCGCCGATCAACGCAGACTGCTGCGGTTGATCCACACTCCCACCAGGATCGCCATCAGCACCAGCACGCCGCCGACCAGCATCAGGTTCAGCAGCAGTGGGCTGGTGATCAGCGGCTCCGGTTCGACCTGCTCCAGCAGCACCGGCGGCGGCTGCTGCGTGGGCAGGCGCGTGGCGGTGGGCGGCGGCGCACTGAGCGCCGTATCCGGGCTGGTCTCCTGGATCAGCGCCGGCGCAGGCGCGGTCGGCTGCCAGTCGACCTGGGGGGTGGGGGCGGGCAGCGGGGTGAAACCGGTGTCAGCCGGCTGCGGCTGCAGC
>JBJSYW010000444.1:0-9394 GCA_046089985.1 Chloroflexota bacterium | reverse complement strand
GCGCCATCGAGCGCGGGCTGCGCGAAGGCTCGGTGCGCGCCGTCGCCGCCACCAACGCCCTCGAGCTGGGCATCGACATCGGCGGCATGGACGCGGCCCTGCTGGTCGGCTACCCCGGCACGATCGCCTCCGCCTGGCAGCAGTCCGGGCGGGCCGGGCGCGGCATGGACCCGGCCCTGGCGCTGCTGGTGGCTACCGCCGACCCGCTCGACCAGTTCCTGGCGGCCCACCCGCAGTACTTCTTCGAACGCTCGCCCGAGCACGCCCTGATGGACCCGGATAACCTGCTGGTGCTGCTCGGCCACCTGCGCTGCGCCGCCTTCGAGCTGCCCTTCTCGGCCGGCGAGCGCTACGGGCAGCTCGACCCGCAGCGCCTGGAAGAGTTCCTGGATTTCCTCGAACAGGACGGCGCGCTGCATCACTCGGGCCCGAAGTATTTCTGGATCGCCGACGCCTACCCAGCCCAGGCGCTCTCGCTGCGCAGCGCCTCGGCCGAGACGATCGCCCTGCAGGTGGGCCGTTTCGATGATCCGCCTGCCGCGAGCGAGGCGCAGACCATCGGCACGATCGACTACGCCTCGGCGCTGTGGATGGTGCACCCGCAGGCGATCTACCTGCACGAAGCGCAGCAGTACCTGGTGGAAGCGCTGGACCTGGAAGAGCGCATCGCCCGCCTGCGCCCGTCAGACGCCGACTACTACACGCAGCCTCGCCGCCAGACCCAGGTGGCGCTGGTCGAGCAGCATGCCCAGGCGAGCGAGCGCGGCGCGCTGCACGCCCACGGCGAGCTGCAGGTGACCACCCAGGTGGTGGGCTACCAGAAGGTGCGCTGGCACACCCACGAGGTGCTGGCAGTGGAACCGCTGGCGCTGCCCGCCACCGAGCTGCTCACCACCGGCTATTGGCTGGCGCTGGACGAGGCCAGCGTGGAGGCGCTGCGCCAGGAGGGGCTGTGGCGCGGCGACCCGAACGATTATGGCCCGGCCTGGCCCGAGATCCGCCGCCGCGCCCGCCAGCGCGACGAGTTCCGCTGCCAGGTGTGCGGCGCGCCGGAGGCCGGCCGCGAGCACGACGTGCACCACAAGGTTCCCTTCCGCCTGTTCGCCGCCTCGGCCCAGGCCAACCAGCTCGACAACCTGGTGACGCTGTGCCACGACTGCCACATGCGCGCCGAGGCCGCCGTGCGAGTGCGCAGCGGCCTGTCCGGGCTGGCCTATGCCCTGGGCCACCTGGCGCCGTTCTTCCTGATGTGCGATGTGGAGGACCTGGGCGTGCACCACGACCCACAGGCGGCCTTCGCCGGCGGTCGGCCGGCGGTGGCGATCTACGATCACGCCCCCGGGGGGATCGGGCTGAGCACGCGCCTGTTCGAGCTGCATGCCGGGCTGCTGCAGCGCGCCCTGGAGCTGGTACGCGCCTGCCCCTGCACCGACGGCTGCCCGTCCTGCACCGGCCCGGGCGGTCAGGGCCTGGGCGCTCCAACCCAGGAGGCCGCCTTCGGCGGCAAAGCCGAGACGCTGGCGATCCTGGAGCGGCTGGTGCAGCCGGGCGGAGCGGGTGATCGATTGGACAGTTAACGCCGCGGCCGGCGGCGAGGCAAAGCAGCGACAAAGATGAATAAAAACACAAAAATTGGGCCAAAAGCCCCAAAAATACCGAATACCTGCGCCATCAGATCCGGGAATATGGCATACAGCACCCCAGCCAGGATGGTTAGAAGGACAAGGTTGAGCAAGAAGCGAAGTATGAATTTCATCCAATAGCCCTATGACGATTGTTTTATTACCGGATGGATGTTGAGCGAATTATAAAACATCCCAGAGCTAACAGTTAATGAAAAGTTCGGCGGTGGAGACAGCGCCAACCAAAGGTGAGTTACAAAGCCAGGTGTTACAATTGTTAACGCGGATGGATCTGCTCAGCCTGCAGGTGTCTAAGAGCGAAAAACGGGTGGTAGAGCAGATCACAGCAATAAATACGATGGGACTGGTATGGATGCTCGATTTGGTAGAACCGGAAAGGGGTGGACAATGACCGATACGAACAATCCTGCGCTGCTCGCCGACGCAGCCCAGCGGGCGATGCGGTACCTGGCGGAGCGCGACGCACGCCGGGTCTTCCCCAGCGCCGCCGCGCTGGACGGGCTGGCGGCCTTTGACGAGCCGCTGCCCGAGACGCCCCAAGACCCGGCTGAGACGCTGGCGCTGCTGGATCGGGCCGGGTCGCCGGCGGTGGTGGCCTCCACCGGGGGACGGTACTTCGGCTTTGTGACCGGCGGGGCGCTGCCGGTGACGGTGGGGGCGAACTGGCTGGCGGCAGCCTGGGACCAGAACGCCGGCCCGCTGCCCTCCGGGCCGCTGCCGGCGCGCCTGGAGCAGATCGCGCTGGGGTGGCTGGTGGACCTGCTGCGCCTGCCGCCCGAGACCGGCGTGGGGTTCGTGACCGGGGCGACGATGGCGAACTTCTCGGGGCTGGCGGCGGCTCGCCACAGCCTGCTGCGCCGGGCGGGCTGGGATGTCGAGGCCGACGGGTTGTTCGGGGCCCCGCCGATCACGGTGGTGACTGGCGAGGAGGTGCATACCAGCCTGCTGAAGGCGCTGGCGCTGCTGGGGCTGGGGCGCGCCCGGGTGCAGCGCGTGCCGGTCGACGGGCAGGGCCGGATGCGGGCCGAGGCGCTGCCGGCGCTGGACGGGCCGGCGATCGTATGCCTGCAGGCCGGGAACGTCAACACGGGCGCATTCGACCCGCTGGTGGAATTGTGCCAGGCGGCGCACGCCGCCGGGGCGTGGGTGCACGTGGACGGAGCCTTCGGGCTGTGGGCGGCGGCTGCGGTTGCGCCGGAGCTGCGGCGCCTGGCGCAGGGGATCGAGCTGGCCGATTCGCTGGCGACCGACGCGCACAAGTGGCTGAACGTGCCGTACGACTGCGGGCTGGTGTTTTGCCGGGAGGCCCAGACGCTGCGGGCGGCGCTGAGCCACAGCCCGGCGGCCTACCTGGGCGAGCCGGACGGGCGGGAAGCCATGAACTACACCCCCGAGATGTCGCGGCGGGCGCGCGGGGTGGAGGTATGGGCGGCGCTGCGCAGCCTGGGCCGCAAGGGGCTGGCGGAGCTGATCGAGCGCAACTGCCGCCAGGCGCGGCGCTTTGCAGACGGGCTGGCGGCCGCGGGCGTGGAGATCCTGAACGAGGTGGCGCTGAACCAGGTGCTGGCCGCGCTGGATACGCCGGAACGGACGCGCGCCCTGGTGCAGGCGGTGCAGCAGGACGGCACCTGCTGGTGCGGGAGCACGGTGTGGCAGGGGCGCTTCGCGATGCGCATCAGCGTCTCGTCGTGGGCAACCACGGATGAGGATGTGGAGCGCAGCATCCAGGCCATTGTGCGCCTGGCGCGCACGGTCTGACAGCGTGCGGCGCGCCGGCCTGACCGTATGCGCGCCGCCCTGACCGGTGAGCGCCGGTCTGTTCGGCGCACGATGGTCTGACCCTGTGCGGCGCGCCGGTCGGCCGGATATGACCGGCGCGATCTTATGACGCCCCCAGACGATGGGCGGCGCAAGCAGGCAAGCGGCTGTATAATACCCTTCCGGCGCAGGCGCGCCTGCCTGGGCTGGATAAAGGACTGCCATGATCTACCCGCTCTCTGCGCTACGCGCCGTGGCGCTGCACACCCAGCGCCTGGACGCCCCCAATGACGACTCCGCCCCGCTGACCCCGCAGGCGGTCGTCGACCTGGCCTCCGCCCTCGGCTTTGTGCAGATCGACACGCTGCACGTGGTCAACCGCGCCCACGATGTGGCCCTGTGGGCGCGCTTTGGCGCTTACGCCACCGCCGATTTCCACCGCCTGATCTATACCCCCGGAGAGCGCCGGCTGTATGAGGGCTGGGGCCACGCCGCCAGCCTGATCCCGCTCGAGCACTACCGCTACCACCGCTGGCGCATCAGCCGCGGTTTCCGCGAGTGGCTGGACGACCCCGAAAACCGCCGCCTGGCGGACCAGGTCCTGGAGCGCATCCGCGCCGAAGGCGGGCTGCGCGTGGGTGAGTTCGAGCACGACGGCTCGCCGCGCGGCCCGTGGTACGACTGGAAGCCGAACAAAATGGCCCTGGAGACGCTCTTCGCCCACGGCGAGCTGATGGTGGCGGACCGGGTCAACTTCCAGCGCGTCTACGACCTGCGCGAGCGGGTGCTGCCCGAGTGGGTCGACGCCACACCCGTCCCCGAGGCCGAAGCACAGCGCTTCTGCCTGGAGCTGGCTGCCCGGGCGCTGGGCGTCTTCGAAGCCCGCCACCTGAACTGGTACGCCTATATGTGGGCCACCCAGGCCCGCCCGCTCGTCAAGGACCTGCTCAAACAGGGCGTGCTGGTCGAGATCCAGGGCGAGACGCTGGACGGCCCGCGCCCGTGGCTGGTGCACCGCGCCACCCTGCCGCTGCTGGAGCGCGCCGCCGCCGGCGAGCTCCAGCCCCGCCGCACCACTTTCCTCTCCCCATTCGACTCGCTCTTCTGGGCCGGTGAGCGCGACCAGCGCCTGTGGGGCTTCAACCAGGTGCTGGAATGCTACAAACGCCCCGAGCAGCGCATCTACGGCTACTTCTGCTTCCCGATCCTGCACCGCGAGCGCCTGGTGGGCCGCTTCGACCCCAAGCTGGACCGCAAGACCGGCGAGCTGCGCCTGAACGCGCTCTACCTGGAGCCGGGCGTGGCCCCCGACGAGCTGCTGCTGGCGGAAACGGCCGCCGCGCTGCGCGACTTTATGGCCTGGCACCAGGCAGTGAAGCTGGTGATCGCGAAGAGCGACCCGCCAGAGTTCGGCCAGGGACTGCTGCAGCGCCTGTAGCCGCTCAGCCCGCCATCAGCGCCTCGATCGCCTCGATCTCCGCCGGGATGGCGGCCGACAGGTTCTCGCAGCCGTCGCGGGTCACCAGCACGTTGTCTTCAATGCGCAGCCCGATGCCCCATTCGCGCACGTAGATCCCCGCGTCCACGGTGAAGACCATGTTCTCGGCCATCGGCTCCTGGTAGCCGCCCACATCATGCGTGTCCAGCCCCACGTGGTGGGTCACCCCGTGCCACACGTAGCGCCCGATCTCGGCCGGGTCGTCCAGCAGGCCCAGCGCCCGCAGCCCCTCAAAGGCTGTCTGCCGGCACACCTGGTTCGGCATGCTAAACGGCGCGCCCGGGCGCACCTGCGCCATCACCGCCCGGTTAGCCGCGTAGGCCACCCGGTACAGCTGCGCCTGGCGCTCGCTGAAACGCCCGTTGGCCGGGAAAACCCGCGAGATATCGGTGCAGTACTCATCATAGGCCGCGCCCACGTCGGTCAGCACCAGCTCGCCCGCTTCGATGCGCCCTTGCAGCTCAGCGTAGTGCAGGTAGAAGTTGCGCTCGCCGGACGAGATGATCGACCCGAAGGCGGTGCGGCGCTGCCCGTGGGCCGCCAGCTCGGCGTTAAAGGCCGCCTCCAGCTCATACTCCATCCGCCCCGGCCCGCCCAGCTGCATCATGCGCCGGATGCCCGCCGCGGTGATCTGCATCGCCTGGCGCATGGCG
Source organism: Chloroflexota bacterium (assembly GCA_046089985.1). Lineage (GTDB taxonomy): Bacteria > Chloroflexota > Anaerolineae > Anaerolineales > UBA4823 > RBG-16-57-11. Next base: position 3,842 of record JBJSYW010000444.1, on the reverse strand, counting down.
GCGATCTCGCCCGGGGCTTTGATCTTGCGCTGCGCGCACACCAACGGGTAGCTGTTCTTGATCTGCACCTGCGGATGGCGCGCCTGGACAGTGCGGGCGAACTCGCGCTCCAGGTCAGCACCGCCCTGCGGGGCCAGCGCATCCAGGCACAGCCACAGCGCCGCGCTGGGCTGCGCTGCCAGCAGCGCCCCCAGCGCCTGCTCCAGGCGCTCGATGTCGTCGACCTGCTCGATCCCGCTCAGCGCGGCCAGCTCGGCAGGGGTCAAGCGCCGCCCGGTCCAGATCTCCTGCGCCGGGTCGGGCTTCAGCGCCAGCAGCCGCTGGCTCACCTGCCCGCCCTGGTTGTACAGCAGCAGCGCGCAGCGCTCCTGCTTCACCCCGGTCAGGTACAGGAAATTGCGGTTAGCGAAAAACGGGTAATTCTCATCGGCGCTCTTGCGCACGCCCTCGCCGCTGAAGAACAGCATCAACTCGCCATCGGCCAGGTTGGCAGCCAGCCGGCGGCGGTTTTCGATATAGAATGATGGCTCCATCGATCGACTTCTCCTGTGTGTGCAGATAGGCCATTATACCAAGTTCGCTGCGCCGGCTGCGCGGCCGGCGCAGCCGGGAATCCGCCCTTAATCAATGGTAGAATCGACCGCATGCCGTCGCTGTCCGACAAGCTCAAGGCCCTGGGTGTGAAAGTTGGCGCCCAGGGTTTACCGCCCCACCCCCAACCCGCCGCCTCCCCGGCGCCCGGCCTGCCGTCTGCAGCCGAAGCCGGAGCGCCGCCCACGCTGGAGGCGGTGCTGGGCGGCGGGCGGCGCGCCAACCCGCTGGGCGCCTGCTACGTGGTGGAGGCGCGCTACCCGGACGGCGCGCCGCACGGGCAGGCCCGCCTGGGGCTGCGCCCGCAGCGCCCCGGCCTGGCGGCCTGGGCCGGCAACCCGCGCCTGGCGGGCCTGCCCGCCGAGGCCTTCGCCTTCCTGGATACCGAGACCACCGGCCTGTCCGGCGGTACCGGCACGCTGGCCTTCCTGATCGGCGCCGGGCGCTTCATCGACGGCGAGTTCGTGCTGCTGCAGTTCTTCCTGAACGACCCGCTCGACGAACCGGGCCAGCTGGCCGCCCTGGAGCAGTTCCTGGCCCCCTGCCAGGCGATCGTCACCTTCAACGGCAAGAGCTTCGACGCCCCGCTGCTGGTCACCCGCTACACGCAGCACGGCTGGCGCGCCCCGCTGCTCGACCTGGCCCACCTGGACCTGCTGCACCTGGCCCGCCGGCTGTGGCGCGAGCGCCTGCCCAGCCGCACGCTGGGCAACCTGGAGGTGCAGATCCTCGGCGCGCTGCGCTCAGGCGACGACATCCCCGGCTGGGCCATCCCGCAGATGTACGCCGACTACCTGCGCTCCGGCGACCCCACCCCGCTGCGCCAGGTGTTCTACCACAACGCCATGGACGTGCTGTCGCTGGCGGCGCTGATGGACCACATGGCCGTGCTGCTCGACGAGCCGCTGGCGCTGGGCGGGCGCTTCGGCATCGACCTGCTCTCGCTGGCGCGCCTGTTTGAAGACCTGGGCCAGCTCGACCAGGCCGCCCGGCTCTACCTGTACGGGCTGGCCCACGAAGACGCCCAGAACGAACGCATCCCGCGCCCGCTGCTGGCCGGCGCGCTGCACCGCCTGGCCGGCATCCACCGCCGCCAGGGCGACCTGCCCGCCGCCATGGGCTTATGGGAGCAAGCCGCCAGACAGGGCGACCTGCAGGCCTGCGTCGAGCTGGCCAAGTGCTGCGAGCACAGCCTGCGCGATCCGCACGCCGCGCTGCGCTGGACCTCGGCCGCCCTGCAGCTGGTGGACGCGGCTTCGCCGCGCCCTGCCGACCCCACCTACCTGGGCCTGTACGAACGCCGCCGCTGGACCGCCGAGCTGGGGCATCGCCGGGACCGCCTGATAAAAAAAACGCATGCTAAACCAACAGATCCGCCACCTGAAGCATAACCTGACCGTCAACCTGCTGGATGGGGCCTTTTTCGGCTTCGGCCTGGGGTTCGCCTCCTTCGTCACCATCATCCCGCTCTTTGTCAGCACGATGACCGATTCGGCGCTGCTGATCGGGCTGATCCCCGCCATCCACAACGCCGGCTGGCAGTTCCCGCAGTTGTTCACCGCCCGCTGGGTTTCGCGCCAGCCGCAGATGCGCCGCCTGGTGCTCAACCTGACCTTTATCGAGCGCACGCCCTTCCTGGGGCTGGCGCTGGTGGCCGGTTTCATGACCGCCCTGGGCAAACCGCTGGCGCTGGTGATCACCTTCGTGCTGCTGATCATCCAGGGCCTGGGCGCCGGGGTGACCGCCAACCCGTGGACTTCGATGATCGGCAAGATCATCCCCTCCGACCGGCGCAGCACCTTCTTCGGGGTGCAGGCCGCCGCCTCCAACGCCCTGGCCAGCCTGAGCGCCTTTGCCGCCGGGGTGATCCTCGAAAAACTGCCCAGCCCGCTGGATTTCGTGCTGTGCTTCCTGGCCTGCGTGCTGGCGATGGTCGTTTCGTGGGTGTTCCTGTACCAGACTCGCGAGGAAGATAACCAGCCCGCCAACGACCACCCCTACGCCGCCCCGTCCGGCTTCTGGAGCAGCGTCGGCGAGATCCTGCAGCGCGACCGCAACTTCCGCTGGTTCCTGGTGGCCCGCATGGTATCGCAGTTTGCCATCATGGCCTTCTCGTTCTACACCGTCTACGCCGTCAAACGCCATGCCGCCAGCGAGATCGTGGTGGGCGGCATGACCACCACCCTGCTGGTGATGTCGATCGCCGGCAACATGACCATGGGCTGGGCCAGCGACCAATGGTCGCGCAAGGGGGTGATGCAGGTGGGGCTGGCGGCGGCCGCGCTCAGCGCGCTGCTGGCCTGGTGGGCGCCTTCGGCCGGCTGGTTCTACGTGGTCTACGCGCTGGCCGCGCTGGGCAACGTGGCGGTCTGGACCATCGGCATCGCCATGAGCCTGGAGTTCGGCGATGAAAGCCAGCGCACCGCGTACATCGGCCTGGCCAACACGCTGGTGGCCCCGGCCAACATCCTGGCGCCGTTTGTCGGCGGCTGGCTGGCCGATTTAGCCGGCTACCCGGCCGCGTTTATGCTGTCTGCGGCGGGGGCGGTCTCGGCGCTGCTGATCTTCCAGTTCTTCGTCAGCGAGCCGCAGCAGGCCCGCCCGGCGGCCGTCTTGCAGCCCAGCCCCGGCGGCGAGTGAAGCGCGGTCCCGGCGAGTGAAGCGCGCCGCCGCCCGGTCCTTCATCACCGGGGCGGGGCGGCGTCAGTTGTCTGCCACGCCGGCGACGCGCTGCAGCAGCGCCGCCAGCCGTTCCGGGTCGCAGTACGGCAGGCAAAGCGCCGCCCGCTCCGGCCGCCGGCGGTGGATATAGGCCAGCGCTTCCTCCTCCAGCCAGGCGACCTGCACCGGCACGCCTTCCAGGTCCACCGTGCGGCTGGTGTGCGCCTCGGCGGTGCGCCAGGCGCTCCCATCCAGGCGCTCCATCTGGCCGATCACTTCCACCAGCTGCCCGTCGATCTCGAAATGCCCCAGGTAAGAGCGCACCGCCGGGCTTTCTTTCAGTTCCACCGGGTCGATCACCGTCTCGCCGGCGAACAGCTCCTGGAAGCGGTACGCCCCCTCCCGGGTGACCTGGATATCCAGGTCGCGCACCGCCAGCGGCACCCCGTTCATGGCCAGCGAGGCGCTGCCCACCAGCGTGTAGGCCAGCCCTGCCTGCTCCAGCGTGCGGGCGATGCGCTTCAGCGCCTCGCGCCACGCCGGCCGGGCGGCAACCACCAGCAAGTGGTCCGCCGCCCCCAGCACGGCCC
>JBJSYW010000443.1:0-9996 GCA_046089985.1 Chloroflexota bacterium | reverse complement strand
CGCCGGCGCCGGCCTGCTGGCGCTGGCCGGCGGCCGCCTGGCCAATGAAGACCTGTTCAACCTGCGCAAGCTGGTGCAGGGGCTGAACGGCAAGCTGAACCTGTACAGCCGGATGGGCGGCGGCGAGCTGACCACCCAGATCGGCCTGCCGGCCGGCTCCAACCTGGGCAGCCTGGGCAAAGGCGACGCCATTCTGGTGGCTGGCTGCGACCTGGAAGAAGAAGCCCCGCTCTGGTGGCTGCGTGTGCGCCAGGCGGCGCAGCGCGGCGCCACGCTGATCGTGCTAAATGCCCGCTCCAGCAAGCTGGACCGTGACGCGACCTTCGCCCTGCGCTACCCGTTTGGCTCGGCCGCGGCGGCCGTGCTGGCGCTGGTCAACGCGATCTCGAAGAAACAGCCCGAACTGGGCGGCGCCGTGCAGGAGTTGGAGCGCAGCCCCGAGCTGGCTGCTGCTGCGGCTGCCTTCGCTGCGGCTGCCAATGCGGTGGTGTTCTACGGCAGCGATGCCCAGGGCTTGCCCGAAACGACGGCCCTGGCCCAGGCCTGCGCCAACCTGCTGGTGTCCACCAACCATGTCCGCCGCCCGAACAACGGGCTGGTGGCGGCCTGGCCGCGCAACAACGACCAGGGCGCCTGGGAGATCGGCTACCGGCCCAGCGCCAACCTGCCTGCCGACCTGGCTGCGGCCCAGGCGCTGTATATCGTGGCCGCCGACCCGGTTGGCGACGACCCCGCCTTCCAACCCGTCTTCGGCTCCGAGAAATTCGTGGTGGTGCAGGACTTCGTCCTGACCCCCACCGCCCGCCTGGCCGATGTGGTGCTTCCGGCGCAGACCTTTACCGAGCGCGAGGGCACTTACACCAACGGGGAGCGGCGCGTGCAGCGCTTCTACCCGGCGGCGCATCCTAAGCTCGGCGCTCCGGCGCAGGTGGAAGCCCCCAGCGTGCGCCGTTCGCAAGTGCTGACCGGCATCCGCCCGCCGTTCGCCGACGCCCAGCCGGATTACACCCTGGCGGCGCTGGTGGCCGAACGGGCCGGGGTGAGCGGGTTGGAAGCGAACACCGCCAGCCTGGTCTTCAATGCCCTGGCGAAAGAAACCCCGGCCTTCGCCGGTTTGAACTACCGCAAGCTGGCCGAGGTGGAGCAGCAGTTCCCGATTATCGGGCGCTCGGACCTGTATTACGGCGGCACCGGTTACGAGAACAAGCAGGGCCTGGGCGCGGTGCTGGCGCTGCAGGGCGCGGCCCCGGCCCTGGCCTGGCCGCAGGTGGGCGAGTTCAAGCTGCCCAAGCTGGGCGCGGTGGCCTTCCCGATCACCTGCCTGTATGACCACGGCACCACGCTGGCGCCCTCCACCCTGCTGCAGGAGCGCATCTGCGAGGCCTTCGTGGAGATTGGCCCTGCCGACGCCGCTCGCCTGCGGGTCACCGATGGCGAGTTGGTGCGGCTGGTGTTCTCCGAAACCGGGACCAGCGTGGCCGTCCCGGTCAAGATCAACAGCGAGCTGCCCGAGCGGGTGGTTCTGGCGCCGCGCAGCTATGGGATGCCAGTCTTTGGTCCCACCGCGGTCGAACTGAAGCCGGCCGGCTAGGATAACGAGGTGCTTATGGATGCTGCGCTGTGGATTGAATGGATCGTCAAAGCGTTGATCTTGATCGTGGTGCTGCTCACCGGCTTCGCCTACACCACCTGGTTAGAGCGCAAGCTGCTGGGCCGCATCCAGAACCGCTACGGCCCCAACCGGGCCGGCCCTTACGGCCTGCTGCAGCCGGTGGCCGACGGGGTCAAGCTGATCTTCAAAGAAGAGCTGATCCCGCACCAGGCAGACCGCCTGCTGTTCATCCTGGCCCCGATCATCACCACGGTGCCGGCCTGGATCATCCTGGCGGTGATCCCGTTGGGCGTGGTGAACCTGTTCGGGCGCACCATCGACCTGTCGGTGGCGGGCAACCTGAACGTGGGCATCCTGTACCTGACCGCCGTCACCTCGATCTCGGTGTACGGGATCGTGCTGGCGGGCTGGTCGTCGAACAATAAGTATGCTACGTTGGGCGGCATCCGCTCCTCGGCGCAGATGATCAGCTACGAACTGGCCCTCGGGCTGACCTTTATCGGCCCGGTGATGCTGGCCGGTTCGCTGGGCCTGGGCGACATCGTCTCGACCCAGCAGAAGATCGGTTGGTTTGTGCTGTACCAGCCGTTGGGGGCGATCCTGTACCTGATCGCCGCGCTGGCCGAGATCAACCGCCAGCCCTTCGATATGCCGGAGGCCGAGCAGGAACTGGTAGCCGGCTATCACGTCGAGTACTCGGGGATGAAGTTCGCCATGTTCATGCTCACCGAGTATACCAAGATGATCGTGGTGGCGGCCATCGCCGCCACGCTGTTCCTGGGCGGGTTTGACGGCCCGTTCGTGCAGCAGATCCCCTGGCTGGGGCCGCTGTACCTGTTGATCAAGGTCGTCTTGCTGATGTTCGTAGTGATCTGGATCCGGGCCACCCTGCCGCGCATCCGCTACGACCAGCTGATGGCACTGGGCTGGAAAGTGATGCTGCCGCTGGCGCTGTTCAACGTCTTCGCCACGGCGGTGATCATGGTCCTGGCCCCTGGGTGGTTCGGAGTTTAACGGTAGAGCATTTGGAGGAACCCTATGTCACTGAAAGATACAGTTGACGGCGTAAAAGCAACTTTCACCGGCATGGCCACCACCTTCCGTGAGATGTGGCAAAAGCCGGTCACGGTCCAGTACCCGGAAGAGAAGCGTCCCGTGCGCACCCGCTTCCGCGGCCGGCATGTGTTGAAGCGCTACGACAATGGGCTGGAGAAGTGCATCGGCTGCTCGCTGTGCGCGGCCGCTTGCCCGGCCGACGCGATCTTTGTCGAGGCGGGCGAGAACACCGACGATGAGCGCTACTCGCCCGGCGAGCGCTACGCGCGCGTGTACGAGATCAATATGATCCGCTGCATTTTCTGCGGCTACTGCGAAGACGCCTGCCCCACCGAGGCGATCGTGTTGGGCGACAACTACGAGATCTCGTTTACGAACCGCCGGCAGGTGATCTATCCCAAGGAAATGCTGATCGAAGGGGTGCCGGACGGCGTCAAGACCACGCCGATGAAAACCGAGCCGGGCGTGTTCACCCGCTCGATCCCGCTGATGCAAGACCCGACGGACTAAATCTGCGCCAGGCCGGCTCTACCCGGGGAAAGCCCCCGGGCGGGGCCGGCGGTTGCAAAAGGAGCGTATATGGTAGGAGAGTGGATCCTGTTCATTGGGTTGGCCCTGGTGGCGGTGGCCTCGGCGCTGGGGCTGCTGCTCAGCAAAAACGCAATCTATGCCGCGCTGAATTTGGTGATTAACTTTGTCACCGTGGCGCTGTTCTACCTGGTGTTGAATGCTCCGTTCATCGCGCTGACGCAGGTGGCGGTGTATGCCGGGGCGATCATGGTGCTGTTCCTGTTCGTGATCATGCTGCTGGGGGCCGAGCAGATTGGGGCCGGGACGACGCTGCCGTGGCAGAAGCCGCTGGCGATTGTGTTGGCGGTGATCCTGGGGTTGGAGACGGTCTATGCGCTGCTGCTGCGCGGCGGGGGGCTGCCTGCGGCATCAACGGCTGCGCTGCCGGAGGGGTTCGGTGCGCCGGCAGGGGTGGGCCTGCTGCTGTTCAACGCCTACCTGCTGCCGTTTGAAGTGATCTCGATCCTGCTGCTGGCGGCGATGGTTGGGGCGATCGTCCTGACCCGCAAGCGCGATCGCAGGGATGTCTAAGGTTGGGGCCGGCCCGAACGGTTCGGGTCAAGAATGGTGGAGGAGAACGCATGTTGCCGATCCAAGCATACACGATCCTATCGGTAATTCTGTTTGTCATCGGTGCGCTGGGAGTGTTGATCCGGCGCAACGCCATTATCATCTTTATGTCGGTGGAGATGATGTTGAACTCCGCCAACCTGCTGTTTGTGGCCTTTGCCCGGTATTACCAGGCGCTGGATGGGCAGCTGTTTGTGTTCTTTGTGATGGCGGTCGCCGCGGCGGAAGTGGCGGTCGGGCTGGCGCTGATTGTGGCCATCTTCCGTACCAAGCACAGCATTAATATCGACCAAATTAACTCGCTAAAAGGGTAAAAGGGGCGCCGATGATAACCGTGCTGAAATTACTTGAAGAGGCCGCCGCCGGCGGCCCGCAGTTCTTCAACCTGGTGCCCTGGATCGTCTTCTTCCCGGTCATCGGGCTGCTGATCAACATCATATTTGGCGGCCGCATCCTGAACTCTGGCAAGTCCGGGGAAAAGCTGGTCGGCGCGATCGCTTCCACCGCCTCGGGGCTGGCTTTCGTGGTGGCGCTGCTGCAGGCAGTCTCGCTGCTGGGCCACCCAGAGGGGACGGTAATCCACCTGGCGGACTGGATTGTGCTGGGCAGCGGCGAAGGCGCGCTGAGCATCCCCTGGGCCTTCCAGGTGGACACGCTCTCGGTGACGATGATGCTGGTCGTCTCGGGCGTGGGCACGTTGATCCACATCTACGCTATCGGGTACATGCATGAGGACGTGCGTCATAACGGCGACCCCAGCCGCTTCCGGCGTTTCTTCGTCTTCCTGAACCTGTTCATCGCCTTCATGATGGTGCTGATCAGCGGCAATAACTACATGATGCTGTTCGTCGGCTGGGAAGGGGTGGGCCTGTGCTCGTTCCTGCTGATCGGCTTCTGGTATGACAAGGGCAAAGACGGCATCGGCAACGCCATGGCGGCCAAAAAGGCCATGGTGACCAACCGGGTGGGCGACTTCGGTTTCCTGCTGGCTGCCTTCACCATCTATTGGAACTTTGGCACCTTCAATTTTCACGAAATCTTCGAAAAAGTGCCCGAAGTAGCCGCCGCCAACCCCGGCGCGCTGTGGTGGATCACGATCTTCATGCTGATCGGCGTGACCGGCAAATCGGCTCAGCTGCCGCTGTACGTCTGGCTGCCAGACGCAATGGCAGGCCCGACCCCGGTTTCGGCCCTGATCCATGCTGCGACGATGGTGACTGCCGGCGTTTACCTGGTGGCGCGCTCGGGCGAGATCTACCATGCCGTGCCGCAGGCGCAGTACATCGTCTCCATGGTTGGCGCGGTGACGGCCCTGTTCGCCGCTACCATCGCCGTGGGGCAGTTCGATATCAAAAAAGTGCTGGCCTACTCCACCATCAGCCAGCTGGGCTTCATGGTGGCGGCGGTGGGCATGGGCGCCTTCGTGGCGGGCATGTTCCACCTGGTGACGCACGCCTTCTTCAAAGCCCTGCTGTTCCTCGGCTCCGGTTCGGTGATCCAGGGCATGGAGCGCGGCGAGCATCACGTGGAGCACGACACGAAGCTGCGCAAAGGGCACCACGGTCACGGGGTGGACCCGCAGGACATGCGCAATATGGGCGGGCTGAAGGACAAAATGCCCACCACCTTCTGGGTCTACCTGATCGGTTCGGTGGCGCTGGCGGGCATCCCGCCGCTGGCCGGCTTCTGGTCCAAGGACGAAATCCTGGCCGAGGGCAGCCATTTGAACCCGGCGGCCTACTGGCTGCTGACCGCCGCCGCATTCCTGACTGCGTTCTATATGACCCGCCAGGTGCTGATGGTCTTCTTCGGCAAGGGCCGCACGGCCGCCGCCGAGCATGCCCAGGAATCGCCCAGCGTGATGACCGTCCCGCTGATCATCCTGGCGCTGCTCTCGGCGCTGGGTGGTTTGATGAACCTGCCCTTCCACGGCTTCCACAACTTCACCCTGTGGATTGAGCACACCCTGGGCGAACTGGTGCACGAAGGCGAGTTCAACCTGCTGGTGGCGGGCGTCAGCACGCTGCTGGCGCTGGGCGCGGTGGCGCTGGGTTACTGGCTTTACAATCCGCGCCGTTACGCCGCTTTCTGGGACCAACCGGCCGCTAAACGCCCCGACGATCCGCTGCGTGGCATGATCGGCCCGCTGTTTGAAGCGCTGAACAACAAATGGTGGGTGGATGAGCTGTACTGGGCGGTGATCCTGAACCCGTATATCGCCCTCTCGCGCTTCCTGGCCGATGTGATCGACTGGCGCTTCTGGCACGACTGGTTCCACGATACGGTCATCGCCGGCGGCTACCGCCTGCTGACCCAACTGCTGGCGCTGCGGGTTGACCTGGGCGGCATCGACCGGGTTGCCAACGGCCTGGCGTCTGGTATGCAGTGGATCGCCGCTCGGCTGCGCGGCTTGCAAACCGGCTTTATCCGTAATTACGCCCTGGCGGTCTTCCTGGGCGTGGTCGCTATCCTTTCCTATCTTCTGCTGCGGTGACCCGTAAGGGACAAAAAACCCTGAAACGCCGAAAACTCCTGGAGGACATTCCATGAATTCATTTATGACTGCCCTGCTCCACCCCCTGACGCTGACGACCTTCTTCCCGCTGGTGGGCGTCCTGGTGCTGCTGTTCCTGCGCGCCGAGCAGAAGAACGCTGCCCGCTGGGTGGCGCTGCTCACCTCGCTGGTGACCTTCGCCATCTCGATTGCCGTGCTGATGCAGTTCAACGCCGCCAACCCCGACCTGCAGCTGGTGATCGATATCCCCTGGATCCCGGTCGCCGGCTGGGAGATCCACTACGCGCTGGGCGTGGACGGCCTGAGCATCCTGCTGGTCTTGCTGACTACCTTCCTCAGCCCGATCGCCATCCTGTCCACCTGGACGGCGGTGGAAGACCGGGTGAAGGACTTCATGCTGTTCTTCCTGCTGTTGGAAGTGGGCATGACAGGTGTGTTCCTGGCCCAGGATCTGTTCCTGTTCTACGTCTTCTGGGAGTTCACCCTGGTGCCGATGTATTTCCTGATCGGCATCTGGGGCGGCGCCCGGCGCATGTACGCAGCGGTCAAGTTCTTCCTGTACACGATGGCCGGCTCGATCCTGATGCTGCTGGCAATCCTGTGGCTGGGCATCACCCAGGGCACCTTCCAGGTGCCTGTGCTGACTGCCATGGGCGGCATTCCGCCGCAGACCCAGGTGTGGTTGTTCCTGGCCTTCGCCGCCGCCTTTGCGATCAAAGTGCCGATGTGGCCGCTGCACTCCTGGCTGCCAGACGCCCACGTTGAAGCCCCCACCGCCGGTTCGGTGATCCTGGCGGGCGTGCTGCTGAAGATGGGTACCTACGGTTTCCTGCGCTTCAACCTGCCGCTCTTCCCGCAGGCTGCAGTGCAGCTGGCGCCGTGGATGGCTGGGCTGGCGGTGATCGGCATCCTGTATGGCGCGGCGGTCTCCTATGCCCAAAAAGACGTCAAAAAACTGGTCGCCTACTCGTCGGTCAGCCATCTGGGCTTTGTGATGCTCGGCCTGTTTGCGCTGAACTCGCAGGGCATCCAGGGCGGGATCCTGCAGATGGTCAACCACGGGTTGAGCACCGGGGCCCTGTTCCTGATCGTCGGTATGATCTACGAGCGGCGCCATACGCGTGACCTGGACGCCTTTGGCGGGCTGTGGAAGGTCATGCCGGTTTACGGGGCGCTGACCCTGATCGTGGCGCTCTCGTCGATGGGCCTGCCGGGTCTGAACGGCTTCGTGGGCGAGTTCACCATTCTGCTGGGCGCCTGGGGCGCCGGGCAGGCCGGCGCTCCGCTGGGCAGTGTCTGGTTCGCCGGGCTGGCGGCCATCGGCGTGATCCTGGCGGCGGTGTACATCCTGCTGATGTTCCAGAAGATGTTCCTGGGGCCGGTAACCAAGGATGAGAACCGCAGCCTGAAGGACCTCAACTGGCGCGAGATCGCCACGCTGCTGCCGCTGCTGGTCTTTATCTTCTGGATCGGCCTGTACCCCAAGCCGTTCTTCCTGCTCATGTCGCCGGCAGTCGAGAAGCTGGTGGGCATCCTGCAGACGGCCGCTGTCGCCGGGCTGCCTTAACCGGCCCGGGCGCCGCCGGGAAGCTCTCGGTGGGCCTGGAGCGTTCCTTTCAGGAGCAATGGTATGACGGATGAACTCTTGACTTCTCTGATGGCCTCGGTGAACGCCATGCTGCCGGTGATCGTGCTGGCGCTGTGGGGCTGCGTGCTGCTGCTGGTAGACCTGTTTCTGCCGCAGGAGCGCAAGGGCGTCAATGCCGGGCTGGCAGCCCTCGGGCTGCTGGCGGCCCTGGCCCTGGCGCTGCTGCGCCGCAGCAGCAGCCTGTCCGGCTTTGGTGGGATGCTGGCGGTGGACCAGTTCTCCAGCTTCCTGAACGTGCTGCTGCTGGTCAGCGGGCTGGCCGGCGTTGCGCTGGCCTATGACTACTTGAAGCGCACCGGCATCGAGCGCGGCGAGTACTACGCGCTGCTGCTGTTTGCGATCAGCGGGATGATGCTGATGGGTATGTCGGCCGACCTGATCATGATCTTCCTGTCGCTCGAACTGCTCTCGATCCCGTTGTACGTGCTGGCCGGCATCGCCGTTCCCCGCATGAACTCGGAAGAAGCTTCATTAAAATACTTCCTGCTGGGCTCTTTCTCGTCGGGTTTCTTTGTGTTCGGCACGGCGCTGATCTACGGCGCCACCGGCGCTACCAATCTGGCCAAGGTGTTGGCGGCGGCCGGCGCCGGGGCGCGTGATCCGCAGCTGCTGCTGGGCGGGGCGGCGCTGGTGTTGATCGGGCTGGGCTTCAAGGTAGCGGTGGTTCCGTTCCACATGTGGACCCCCGACGTCTATCAAGGCTCCCCCAGCGCAGTGACGGCGTTCATGGCGGTGGGCGCTAAGGCGGCCGGGTTCGCCGCGCTGCTGCGCATCTTCGTGCTGGCGCTGCCATCCATCGCCGCCGATATGACCCCCGTGCTGTGGGTGCTGGCCGCGCTGACCATGATCCTGGGGAACACGGTAGCGGTTGCCCAAACCAATATCAAGCGCCTGCTGGCCTACTCGAGCATCGCTCACGCCGGCTACATCCTGATGGCGTTGGTGCCCTACGGCCAGGGCAGCCGCATCGCCGCCGACTCGGTGGCCTCGGCGCTCTTCTACCTGGCCGGCTACGCGCTGACCAATTTCGCCGCCTGGTCGGTGGTGATTGCGCTGGAGAAGGCCGAGGAGAAGGGCCTGGAGCTGAGCGATTACGCCGGGCTGGGCCGCAAATATCCGGCGCTGGCGGCGGTGATGGTGGTGGCGATGCTCTCGTTCACCGGCGTGCCGCCTACACTGGGCTTTATGGGCAAGTTCTACCTGTTCCGTACCGTGGTTGAGGGCGGTTTCTACTGGCTGGCGGTGATCGGCGTGCTGACCTCGCTGGTTTCGGCATACTACTACCTGCGGGTGGTGGTGGTGATGTACATGCAGAACGGCGAGCCGGAAGTGCGCCAGGAGCGCTGGTTGGTGGCGATGGCCTATGCCTCGGCCCTGGCGGTGGTGCTGCTAAGCATCTTCGCCTCCCCGCTGCTGCAGTGGGCATCGCAGGCGGTGATACAGCTGTTCTAACCGGCCTACCGGTCAAATTCCCCCCTGCACTGCAAAGCCAGGCCGGGGTGATCCAACCAGGGTCACCCCGGCCTGGTTTTTGTTCTGCAGGCGTTTCCCCGGCCGCCAGGCCCGTGCAGGAGCATACTCGGCTGGTGCCACGAAGCTCGTGCGCGGGCGCATTGCTTGGCCAGTGCACGAAGCCCGTGCAGGCGCATTGCTTAGCTGGTGCACGAAGCTCGTGCGGGCGCATTGCTCGGCCAGTGCACGAAGCCCGTGCCGGGCCATATCGCTCGGCCAGTGCACGAAGCTCGTGCGGGCACATTGCTCGGCCAGTTGCGCAAAGCCGGGCAGGCGCATACCCTGGTTCGTCCGGCCCTGCCGCCGGGCCTCGGTTATTGCGGGGATGCCCCGGGCGTTAGCCCGGGCATCCCCGCATAGAAATCAAAAAAACAGGCTCCTGCGGGAGCAGGAGCCTGTTTTTTTTTCTAGCTTACCAGGGGTTACCCTGGAGCCGGAAGGCTTAGTACTGGTAGAACCAGTCGCAGCCGACCGGGGTCCGCCAGGTGCGGGAGCGCCAGTAGTAGGTCACGC